>NZ_JAVJTO010000021.1:0-59136 GCF_040220235.1 Coleofasciculus sp. B1-GNL1-01 | reverse complement strand
TCATGTCGTCACATCTTTACCTCCTTCTCAAATTACGCCTTCTCAACTTTATACTAAACAATATTGTCCGAGAGGAGAAATGGAAAATCGGATTAAAGAACAGCAATTAGACTTATTTGCTGACCGAACTTCTACCCAAACTTTTCAAAGTAATCAACTTCGACTCTGGCTATCTTCAATGGCGTATGTTTTAATGCAAGCATTTCGTTATCACGGTTTGAATAAAACTTTTTTGTCCAAAGCAACTGTCGGAACAATTCGCCTCAATTTTCTTAAATTAGGAGCGATAATTATGGTTAGTGTGAGAAGAATTGTTATTGCTATATCCAGTTCTTGTCCTTATCAAGAGATTTTAGCTATTGCTCATTCCAGAATTCAAGCTATTCCCAATACTTCTTAAGTTTTCGGCTTCCATAACAACTAAATTATTTTTGAGGTGACTGAATCTTATTTCAGTCGTTTTTGTCGTAGAAACTTGGCGCGAGCAACTAAATTTTAGTGGAAAAAACAGGCAGGGATTGGCAATTTTAGAATAATTTTGTTTGATAAATTGGAATTTTTATATTCTTCTTTAAAAAGCTCAACTTTTAAGCGGCAAATTGACTTATAGAATTAGTTTGTGAGAAATGCGGGATTACTCATGGAGTTAATGTCCTCAATCGGTAAACCTAAGACTTCTGCTATTTGATTGGCGGTTAATCCCATAGCGAATAACTTGGGAATAGCTTCTCTTCGGGCAATTTCTGCTTGTTCAGCCCGTTGTCTTTCTTGTTCAGCCCGTTGTCTTTCTTGTTCAGCTCTCTCACTTCCAGTTAGGAGTAAATTACCCTCACTATCCCACCAGCGCAACCAAATTTGAGTTTGATTTTGATAGGTTCCTTGGAGTAATCCCAATTCTATACCTAAAGGTTCAATGGGATAATGGTTTCGTTGGTTCGGGTTCATCAGGCGGTAGGAACCATTAACGAAGTGATAAACCTCTAACTGGTTCGTCTTGATTTCAAAAATACCATAGTAAGGAATCCGGAGAATCTGCTCATAAACCCAAAACTTACCCGGTTTCGTTTTTTGTCCTTGGGAGGAGCGAGATAATGGCGTGCGATCGCGTTCTTCGGAACCATCCCCACTGGCAAATTCTAAAGCAATTATTGGTGCAATAAATTCGTGCCAAATTACATAAGAACGGCGAATTTGACCGTCTATTTTGGGGGGAACATTGGGGACATAAAACCAATCGGGAGCTTCTGCTCCTTTTTCCGGGGGTTCTGTTTGTCGCCAGTAGATGCCACAATCTTGTCCAATGGCATATTGTCCATCGGGATGAATTCTTTCTAGAACGGGTCCAAGGGAGTCTGTGAGAATAAGGCTTTGGGGATGCTCCTGAAAATTCTTCACGAATTCGCCATCTGATTCAGGAAGTTGGGTATGATCCGGGAACGGAGGAGGTAGAACATTGGGTTCTAGGCTCTGAGTCATGGGAATTGCGTCTGCGATCAGATTGCCCTATTATAACGATTGTCTGCGATCGCCGCCGTAGAGATGTTCCGGTGGAATGTTTCCTTATCATGAATCCCGGCAACGGGATTGAAACTTGAGAGTCGATGGTGGGTTACGGCGGATACCTCATTAAACGGTTACTTCCCTAATGGAATATCCGCCTAACCCACCCTACAGGCTATGGGCTACTTGATAGGAAACCCGCGCCGGCGGGTGCAAGGCAAGTGTAGCTGCGGTTACCCTACGGGAAGCCGCTCCGCGTCTACAACCGCCTAATATCGGTTCGCGATCGCAAAATCTATTACCTCTGTTGCGCCGCACGCATGGATAAGCCAATTCGCTTTAACTTCTCATCCACAGAAAGAACCCGCACATTTACAACTTGTCCCACTTTGACAATTTCTTTGGGATCTTCCACAAATCGATCCGCTAGTTGGGAAATATGCACCAACCCATCCTGATGCACGCCAATATCGACAAATGCACCAAAATTTGCCACATTCGTAACAATTCCTTCTAACTCCATTCCCTCTTTTAAGTCAGATAGTTCCTTTACGCCTTCCTTAAATGTGGCATATTTAAACTCAGCACGCGGATCACGTCCCGGCTTTTCTAATTCCCGGATAATGTCTTTCAGGGTGGGTAAGCCAACTGTATCCGTCACATATTTCTTTAAATCAATAGATTTGAGCCGATCGGCGGCTTTAGGGATTTGTTTCAAGGGAACCCCAATATCTTTCGCCATGGCTTCCACGACGGGGTAACTTTCCGGATGCACGGCGGTATTGTCTAGGGGGTTATCGCCACCGCGAATTCTCAGGAATCCGGCGGATTGTTCAAAGGCTTTGGGTCCTAATTTGGCGACTTTCAGCAGACGGCGGCGATTGGGAAAAGCGCCATTTTCATTGCGATAGGTGACGATATTTTTGGCAATGGTTGGAGTTAAACCTGACACAAAGGTTAATAACTCTTTCGATGCTGTATTCAGATCCACACCCACATAGTTCACACAACTTTCTACTGTGTCATCCAGCTTCTTTCTAAGTAACTTTTGATCCACATCATGCTGGTATTGTCCCACGCCAATGGATTTGGGATCAATTTTCACCAATTCCGCCAAAGGATCTTGTAAACGGCGTCCAATACTAATCGCCCCGCGCACGGTAACATCTTGATCCGGAAATTCTTCTCGCGCTACATCACTCGCCGAATAGATAGACGCACCCGATTCATTTACAATCACGCTAATCGGTTTCCGATCTAGGGTTTTAATCACATCCCCGACAAACTCATCGGTTTCCCGCGATGCTGTACCATTGCCGATCGCGATTAATTCGATCTGGTATTTTTCGATTAGGCTTTTGACTGTGGTAGCCGCTTGGGTGGGTTTTCCGGTATGGGGAAAAATAGTTTGGTATTCCATAAACTTCCCCGTTTCATTTAACACCGCCACTTTACATCCGGTTCGCAATCCCGGATCAATGGCTAAGGTGGGTTTCATTCCCGCTGGCGGAGAAAGTAGGAGTTCTCGTAAATTAGCTTCAAAGGTTTTAATCGATTCAAAATCAGCATACGCCTTACGATCTGTCCGCACTTCCGTAATTAGGGAATTTTTCATTAAGCGGTTAAAGCCATCATGCAGCAGATCCCGATAAAACTGCCGCACTTCTGGAATTTTCGTGCGAATCGTTTCTGATTCTAAATACGACTGAACAAACTCTTGATCAAAGTCCAGATTCAGGCTTAAAATTCCCTCACTTTCCCCGCGAAATAATGCCAGCATATTATGCGGCGCAATATCCTTTGCCTTAATTTGGAAGTTGCGGTACATTTCATATTTGGTACTGCCTTCGGGATAATCGTCTTTAATCTTGGAGACAAATCGCCCATTTTTCATTAAATAGTCGCGCAGGTAAGCCCGAAATTCAGCAGTTTCGGCAACTTCTTCGGCGAGGATATCAGATGCTCCTTTCAGTGCATCAGCAGCAGTTTTAACTCCCTTTTCTTCATCAAGATAATTGGCGGCTTCTGCTTCTAAGGAGACAGGTTTGGCGGTGGGAGTATTCAGGGATTTAATCCATTCAGCCAGAGGTTCTAATCCTTTTTCCCGCGCAACGGTGGCTCTAGTGCGGCGCTTGGGACGATAGGGGAGGTAAAGGTCTTCTAACTCATTTTTCTGGAAACAGGACTCTATTTTCGCCTTCAGTTCATCTGTCAATTTCCCTTGAGACGCGATCGCCTCCAGAATCGTGGCTTTGCGTTCTTCGAGTTCACTCAGGTAAGCGTAGCGTTCTGCGATCGCGCGAATTTGGGTTTCATCTAGAGAACCAGTGCGTTCTTTCCGATAGCGGGAAATAAAGGGAATCGTAGCGCCCTCGGCTAAAAGAGACAGGGTATTTTCCACCTGATTGGCGGAGAGGGAAAGCTCTTGTGCTAGGACGGAGGGAATATTCAACATCGGGTCTTTGTTATTCGTCATTCGTCCTTTGTCATTTGTCATTTGTTATCCTCACCAAGCGCCAAGTAAGCGATGTTTATGTAAGGGTTTGATGACTCTTGACAGAACGTAATCTAGTTAAGTTGACGGACTTAGATTTGCTATTATAGCTTAAATCCTTAAATCAGTTGTCGATATCATAGTTATCCGTGGTTATACCAATAAGCTGTTTTACATTTAAACCTTAATGTCAATAATGACGATATCCTTGGTATGCGATCATCTTTCTCGCTACCCATTCCCAATTTAAATGCGTGACAGCTTATCTCGACTTTGAAGTAGCCGGGTATCTAATTTAATAGTGAGAGGATGATCACTTCCAGTGTAGCGATCGCGAACTGATCCGTTGACCCAACACCCGGCTGGGAAAACAAAGCAACTCCAGCCAAATCAGTTTCAGGTAAAACGCCTGTCTGTATTGGGCAAATAGTTTAATTTTCTGCCATAAAAGCAATAATTGCAGTTTCAGCCGCACGGTGAATTCCCTGGTTAGCATGACTCTGGTGGTGTTGTCGTGATTACCGATGATTACCGTTTTACCGCAAAAAATGCCCGGGCGCGATCGCAAAAATGCCAACCGCCCCAGTGAATTTATGTGATAATGCACAAGATACCCGGTGGACTCGCACTTCACATCATTACCTTATGCTCAGACAACTTGGTTTTTGGATACTCTGGGTCAGCTTTCTCGCTTATGCCTTTCTGTTTGCGCCTCCCCAGCAACCCGACACCTTTGACCTGATTACCAATCTTTCCACAGGCAACTGGGATGGGATTAATCCCCTAATTATTGCCCTATTCAACATCATGGGCATACTACCGCTAGCATACGCCTGCTTGGTGTTTATTGATGGACGGGGACAGAAAATTCCCGCGTGGCTTTTTGCTACCGTCTCCTTTGGTGTAGGCGCGTTTGCGTTACTCCCCTATCTCGCCTTACGTCAACCGAATCCCGAATTTCCCGGTTCAAAAAATATCTTCTTGAGTATTCTCGATTCCCGTTGGTTAGGTGCTGTTCTCACCCTCGGCACTGTAGCACTCTTAGGCTTTGGTATACTTAACGGTGATTGGGCAAACTTTATCCAGCAGTGGCAAACCAGTCGTTTTATCCATGTGATGAGTTTGGACTTTTGCCTATTGTGCTTGCTTTTCCCGGCACTGGTGGGTGATGATATGGCACGACGCGGCTTAAATAATCCCACCCTATTTTGGGCAGTTTCCCTAATACCGTTAATTGGTTCGCTAGTCTATCTGTGTCTGCGTCCTCCTCTTCCCGACACCGAGGAAGTTATGGCGACAGCATAAAGTTTAGCGGATTCTCAGCAAAAACTAATTCAACCCCAGTTTAATACCCTCAGACAAAGAATGCTGACAGCATAAATCGTCATCGAGTCACCCATGACCAATGACATAAGACCAATGAAAAACAACAAACACTTATGACGTATCTAGAAACAACCGCAGAATTCTACAGTGAAGTCGCCCAAACCCCGGAAGTGGGGTTATGTTGTGTGCAGAGTTCTCCCCTGCAACTCCCCGGATTGAAAATTCCCCAGCAAATGCAAGAAATGAACTATGGTTGTGGGACAACGGTTCATCCGGCGGAACTGATAAACGAGCCAACGGTACTTTATGTAGGCGTGGGTGGCGGTTTAGAAGCCCTGCAATTTGCCTATTTTTCCCGGCGTCCTGGTCGTATCATTGCCGTTGATCCCGTCCCAGCCATGCGGGAAGCAGCGACTCGTAACTTAGAAAGTGCTGCTCAAGATAATCCTTGGTTTAATCCGAGTTTTATTGACATTCGGGAGGGCGATGCCTTTAATCTCCCTGTACCCGATGCTTCGGTTGATGTTGTTGCTCAAAATTGTCTATTTAATATCTTTGAACCCGAAGATTTAACGAAAGCCTTACAAGAAGCCTATCGGGTGTTAAAAATTGGCGGACGCTTGATTATGAGTGACCCCATCGCCACCCGTCCGATTCCTGATCATTTACGCCAAGATGAACGGTTACGGGCAATGTGTTTATCAGGGGCGTTGACTTACAACGAGTATATTAAACATCTGGTTCATGTTGGGTTTGGTCAAGTGGAAATCCGGGCGCGGCGTCCTTATCGGTTGTTGGATTGTCAAAGTTATCAGTTAGATGAACCTTTGCTGTTAGAAAGTTTAGATTCTGTGGCATTTAAAGTGCCAATTCCGGAAGATGGCGCTTGTATTTTTACCGGAAAAACGGCGATTTATCAGGGAAATAAAGACGTTTTTGATGATAACGCGGGTCATGTTCTGCAAAAAGGTGTTCCAGCGTCGGTGTGTGATAAAACAGCCGCTAACCTGGCGATGTCAAAGGATATCATGATTACTGATTCCACCTGGCATTACACTGGCGGCGGTTGCTGTTAAAGAAATTGAGGTGAATCAGGCGCACGTTAGTTATTGGTGTCAATGTGTCAATGTAGAGACGCGCCATGGCGCGTCTCTACTTGGGGTAAACGCGCGATCGCATCCTTTGTGCATGCTTTCAATTCAGAGGGTTAAGCGAGTATTTGATCCGAAGGATTGGTGGGTTACGGCGGATATCTAATTAAATGGCTATGTTTTGAAATTGAGTACCGCCTAACCCACCCTACCAATGTATACAAAAATGAGACATTTACGAAATTATTTGCCTCTGACACCATAAGGGGCATGGGAAAAGCAGGAAAAGCACTGAAACAGGTTCTGGAAACCTACGAGATCACTCAAAATCGATTAGCTGTGGCGATGGAAACGCGGCGTTTTAATGTAGGGCGCTGGTATCATGAACAAATCGATCCCACAGGGGATACGATCGCTGATATTGTCACCGCCTTAAAGAAACTCAATCCAGATGCGGCCAGATGCGGCTGAAATGTTTGTTGAACTGTATTTAGGTCAACTGCTTAAGCCTGATGAATAGCTTTCAAAAGCACGTCTCTACCTTGAAACCGGGCTAAAATTAAGGGGATGTTTCAAGAAAAGTTGATGCAAGTCACCGCCTCCCCGACCAATCTGAGCCTGATTACCTCTAGCTTCCATGCTCTATCTGATCCGATTCGGATCAAGCTACTGGAACTGTTGCGAGAACAGGAACTCTGTGTGTGCGAACTCTGCGAAGTGCTGGAGGTGAGTCAGTCGAAGTTATCGTTTCACTTGAAAACTCTCAAAGAAGCCAACTTGGTTCGCCCCCGTCAGGAAGGGCGTTGGGTTTATTACAGCCTGAATTTGCCTCAATTTGTGCTGTTAGAACAATATTTGGCAGACTACCGCCGCTTTAGCCCAATTTTATCCGCTCGTCCCTGTGCGGATTAATACCTGGGGTTCAAGGGCGTAGGGGTGTAGAGACGCGCCATGGCGCGTCTCTACAATTGTTTGGTATCAACTTTTTTTGGAGTATTGCTATAATCAGCCTTCTGCCCTCTGTCTCCTGCATCCTAGCTCCTGCCTCCTGCATGACATCGCCTCAATCTGGGATATAAGGGCTTGACAAATCAAATTTTTTTGAAATGATAAAAGTAATCCCATAGTTCTAGAAGGGGGTCGAGTTCAATGAAGGTTATCCCCAAACCCAAAATCCTGCCACAGACAAAATTGGCGCTAATTGGAATGGTTACGGCACTCCTGGGTGCTTGTTCCCAAGTCCAGTCGCAGTCGCCCCAACCGATTGATATTGATGGTTCGAGTACGGTGTATCCGATTACGAAGACTGTTGCGGAGGCATTCAAAGCTACAACAAAAGCACCTGTCAATGTCACCGTGGGCTTTTCAGGTACAGGGGGTGGGTTTGAAAAGTTCTGTGCTGGCGAAACCGATATTAATGATGCCTCTCGCCCGATTCAAACTGATGAGATGGCAGCTTGCAAACAAGCAGGGGTGGCTTACATTGAACTCCCCGTTGCCTTTGATGCGATTACCGTTGTCGTCAATCCCGAAAATGATTGGGTAGACCGTCTCACGGTGGCAGAATTGCAAAAAATCTGGGCACCCGAAGCCCAACGCCAAATCACCCAATGGAATCAAGTCCGGGAGTCTTTTCCCCAGAAACCGTTAAATCTATATGGTCCGGGAACAGATTCTGGTACGTTTGATTACTTTACCGAAGCCATTGTCGGTGAAGCTGGGTCGAGTCGTAGCGATTATACCGCCAGTGAGGATGATGAAATCCTGGCACAGGGGGTGAATCAAGACCCCAATGCATTGGGCTATTTTGGTTTAGCTTATTACGAAGCGATTCCAGATAAATTAAAAGCGATCGCGGTCGATAGTGGCAAGGGGGCTGTATTCCCGTCACGTCAAACCGTTGAGGCGGCTGACTATCAACCCTTAGCCCGACCGTTGTTTATCTACGTTAACGCGGCGGCTGCCCAGAAAAACCCAGCGTTAGCAGAATTTGTGGCGTTTTACCTGGAGAACGCCCCAGAAATCGTTAGTTCGGTTGGCTATGTGCCGTTACCGGAAGAGGGATATCACATGGCGAACGTACATTTCTTTCAAAACAAAGTCGGCACAGTCTTTGACGGCAAAGCTGAATTCAATCTCACCATTGGTGAGTTGTTACGCAAACAAAAAACGTTTTAACCATTAGCAGTTGCCGTTTGATTCATTTCTCTGAAGAGGAATACCAAGGCATCTAAGAAGCTTATTGATGGAGTAAAGTTGTATGACCAAGGTTGCAATTAATGGGTTTGGACGGATAGGTCGATTAGTGTTGCGAGCCGCTTGGGCTAGGCCCGAGCTGGACTTCATCCACATCAACGAAGTCAAAGGAGGAACGGCAGCCGCCGCTCACCTGCTCAAGTTTGACTCAGTACACGGACGCTGGGAACTAGCCGTAGAAGCCGAAAGCGAGACACAAATTCTCATTGATAGACAACCTCTTAGCTTTAGTGAGTACCAGACTCCTGGTGAAGTTCCTTGGGATGAACTTGGCGTAGATATCGTTCTAGAATGCTCCGGCAAATTCCGCACCCCCGAGCTGCTCGATCCGTACTTCAAACGCGGCGTGCAGAAGGTTATTGTGGCAGCTCCCGTCAAGCAAGGAGCACTCAATATCGTCTACGGCATTAACGATGATCTCTATGCACCTGCTAAACACCATTTGTTAACAGCGGCTTCCTGCACCACCAACTGCCTCGCTCCGGTTGTAAAGGTGATCCATGAAGGACTAGGGATCAAGCATGGGGTGATCACCACCATCCACGACACAACCAACACCCAGACGATTGTTGATGCGCCCCATAAAGATCTACGGCGAGCACGGGCAACCAGTTTATCGTTGATTCCCACCACAACCGGATCAGCAACGGCGATCACCCTCATCTATCCCGAATTGAAAGGTAAGCTGAATGGCTTGGCTGTACGTGTACCGCTGCTGAATGCATCACTGACAGACTGTGTGTTTGAAGTAGAACGCCCCACCACAATCGACGAGGTGAATCAATTGCTCAAGAGCGCCTCTGAGGGGGAACTCAAAGGCATTTTGGGCTACGAAGAGCGTCCTTTGGTATCCATCGACTATAAAGATGACCCCCGCTCGTCCATCATTGATGCCCTTTCAACCATGGTGGTGGATGGGACTCAGGTGAAGATTCTCGCCTGGTATGACAACGAGTGGGGTTATGCGAACCGGATGGCTGAACTGGCTCGCAAGGTGGCGGCTTCGTTAGCGTAATCTATCTCTTTAAGGCTACAGCTACATTATTAATCACAATCCTAACGACCTATGGCATCTCCTACAACGTTCGACAAAACTGGAGTTCGTAATTATGCTCTCGTGACGGCAGCCTATTGGGGGTTCACCATCACCGATGGGGCACTGCGGATGCTGGTGCTGCTCTACTTCTACACGATTGGTTATTCGCCCTTTGAAGTGGCGATGCTGTTTCTTTTATACGAAATCTTTGGTATTGTCACCAATTTATTCGGCGGTTGGATCGGGTCTCAGTTTGGTGTAAAGTTGACTCTCTACGGAGGGATTGCTCTACAAATTGGAGCATTGCTGATGATGACTCCTGTGAATGAGTCCTGGGCACTTGCCTTGGCGATCCCCTATGTGATGGTAGCACAGGCTATATCAGGCATTGCCAAAGACTTAACGAAAATGAGTTCCAAAAGTGCTATACGTCTGGTCATTCCGCAAGAGGCTCAGTCATCCTTATTCAAATGGGTTGCCATTCTCACTGGGTCGAAGAATGCTCTCAAAGGTGTAGGCTTTTTTGTCGGAAGTGTCCTGCTTGCAGCATTCGGCTATATCAATGCGCTGCTGATTCTGGCAGGTGGACTGTTCTTTATTCTACTATCGAGTCGGTGGTTGCCGTCGGGCATGGGCAAGATTAAGGCAAAGGTAAAGTTTCGCCAGCTCTTTTCTAAGAGTCGAGAAATCAACATTCTTTCAGCGGCACGGTTCTTTCTATTTGGTTCACGGGATGTCTGGTTTGTGGTAGGTCTACCCGTGTTTCTCCACGGCGAATTGAACTGGACCTTTGAACAGGTTGGTGGATTTCTCGCCATTTGGGTGATTGGGTACGGTATTGTTCAATCCCTTGCCCCAACATTGCTGAAGCATTTTGGTTCAGGGAAGCCTCCCCAAGCCAGCACGATTCGCTTCTGGACAGGATTTTTGACGGCAATGCCTGCGGCGATCGCCTTGGCTCTGCAAACAGGTCGTCCCCCCGGACAAACTATTGTGATTGGTTTGATGACATTTGGTATTGTCTTTGCATTTAATTCGGCGGTGCATTCCTACCTGGTGCTGGCTTTTACCGAAGATGACAAGGTAGCGCTGAATGTGGGTTTCTATTACATGGCGAATTCTGGTGGACGGTTAGCGGGAACCGTGCTATCGGGTCTCATCTTCCAGTTTTATGGATTGGTGGGCTGTTTATGGACATCGGCTATTTTTGTTTTGCTAGCAGAACTCATTACCTTGAAACTACCAAACCCCAAGCCCGGTCGAGAGATTGGCTGGAAAGCTGGAGGAGGTCACTAGTGCAGCGCGGCTTCAAATACTAACCAGTCAACAAGCTCCTTAAAAGCAGCTACCTTATTTATGTTCCTTATAGCCTTCTGCCATCTGCCTTCGGACTTCTGCCTTCTTGTACTAGGTGAAGGTTCACAGGCTGAGGGGTAATTGATTCCCATGAGTACCAATTCATCTCACACCACACCATCACCACCCCAAGTTGGGGGTCAACTTAGTTTCTTTGAAAAATATCTCACCGTTTGGGTGATATTGTGCATTCTCGCGGGTATTGCCCTAGGCAAATTATTTCCCGGTGTAGCGGTGACACTGGATACCATGAGTATTTATCAGGTATCTATTCCTATCGCCATCTGCCTGTTTTTCATGATGTATCCGATTATGGTGAAGATTGATTTCACCCAAGCAAAACGGGCAGTGCGTGCGCCCAAACCGGTGATTTTAACCCTGGTGGTCAATTGGTTAATTAAACCGTTCACTATGGTGGTTTTTGCCCAGTTTTTCCTGGGTTGGTTGTTTCAGCCTTTGCTATCGGAAACTGAGATGATTCGCGGCACAGAAGTTGTCTTGGCAAATTCTTACATCGCTGGGGCAATTTTATTAGGCATTGCCCCTTGTACAGCGATGGTTTTGATGTGGGGATATCTGTCTTACAGTAATCAAGGACATACCTTGGTGATGGTGGCGGTGAATTCGTTGGTGATGTTGTTTCTGTACGCCCCATTAGGACGATGGTTATTAGCGGCGAATAATTTAACTGTACCCTGGCAAACCATTGTGTTATCGGTGTTGATTTATGTGGGGTTGCCGTTGGCGGCGGGGATGTATAGTCGATATTGGATTTTTAAACATAAGGGGAAAGAATGGTTTGAACGGCGATTCATTAAATATCTGAGTCCGATTTCGATTGCGGCGCTGTTAATTACGCTGGTTCTGTTATTTGCCTTTAAGGGAGAACTGATTATTAATAACCCGCTGCACATTTTGCTGATTGCTGTACCGTTGTTTATTCAGACCAATTTTATCTTCTTTATTGCTTATGTGGCGGCGTTGAAGTTGAATTTGGCGTATGAAGATGCTGCACCTGCGGCATTAATTGGGGCGAGTAATCATTTTGAAGTGGCAATTGCGACGGCGGTTATGCTGTTTGGGTTGAATTCGGGGGCGGCGTTGGCGACGGTTGTTGGGGTATTAATTGAGGTGCCTGTGATGTTGATGTTGGTGGAATTTTGTAAGCGAACGGCGATGTGGTTTCCCCGGGAACCGGAGAAGGCAACATTGCGTGATCCGCGTTGTGTTAGCCCTTACTAATCATTCTCCGTGCCATTGTTTATCCAAATAACAAATGATATGAGCTAATAACAGACTTCCCTTGTCCTTAAACTCATTATCCTTCATGCTGTTATTGATCCATGAAAAGAGTGATTTTTGTCTGTCAAAAAAACGCTTGCCGTTCCCAAATGGCAGAAGGGTTTGCTCGCTTTTTAGATGAGAATCGGAAATTTTCCTTCGCCAGCGCTGGACTGGAAGCGAGTCAGGTTCATCCACTGGCGGTTCAGGTTATGGCTGAGGTGGGTATTGATATTAGTCAGCACCAGTCTAAACTGTTGAGTGATTTCAATGCTGAAGACTTTCCGGCTGTGATATCGATGTGTGACTGTGGTAAAGATTTACCGGAGGAGTGGTTAATAAAGGAAACTTTCTACGAGTGGCGATTAGATGATCCCCATGATGAACCGATAGAGATATTTCGCCAAGTTCGCGATGAAGTGGAAAGACAAGTCAGAGCCTTATTGTTATTTCTGAATATTAAGGGATAGAGAGGAATAGCGGTGATTTTTTTGAACTTTGTTCCGACTCGTGCCTCAGCGATTGAATTGTCGTAAACCAACAAAAATTAGTATCCAGGATTACCATGAAACACGTTATGTTTGTTTGCAAAAAAAACTCCTGTCGTTCCCAAATGGCAGAAGGATTTGCTCGCAAGTTAGGAGAGGGGAAAGTTGCAGTGACGAGTTCGGGTTTGGAGGCGTCTGAGGTGAATCCTAAGGCGGTGGAGGTGATGGCGGAAGTTGGTATTGATATCAGTGAGCAAACGTCTAAGCCGTTAAGTGATTTTAATCCTCAAGATTATAATGCTGTGATTTCTCTGTGTGAGTGTGGGGTAAATTTGCCTAAACCTTGGGTATTGCGTGAAATATTTCAAGATTGGCAATTGGATGATCTGGCGGGTGAACCGATAGAGACGTTTCGGCGAGTACGAGATGAGATTAAGCAGCGAGTTGTTAAGCTAATTGATGAATTAAGTTGAGGTTGAGCCTAATATTTGTAGGGGCACGGCATTGCCGTGCCCTTACCGTTTGTTGAGGAAATTTATTTTTAATGGATGTTTGTTTCAATCCCTGGTAGGGATTCAGGGGCATTCCAAGTGCAGCCTCTCAGAACCTATACTGTATTTGGTTTTCAAGGTACGATTGCGACAACCTCCTTAACAGCAAAAGAGGCGGCAAACCCTGACAGGATAAAGGATACAGCCTCAAATTTAGACTCGCCTGAAAAAACACCTACAGGTTGTCGCATCTAACCGAGAAATTGGCATGATTGGGCAGAAGTTCACTGGCGAGGTATCCTACTGTGAGTGCGATCGCACTCTCTCTTATTCACCGATACCAAGCAACGATCAACTTAGTTGTGGCAATTATCCCCAGACTCATAGGATTAGGCTTAATTTTAGTCTACTGGTTTTGGACAAATCCAGCCCAAGCCGGACAACTTGCCGATCGCGTGGCGCAGTTTCCCGATTGGCAAAGTAAACCCCCAGTAACGGCGGCGACGGGGGATTTGGTTTATCCCGATTGGATGGAGGGAACTTGGAATGTTACCAGCACCCTCGTCGAACAAGTTGCACCCTTAGCGCCAGAGATAGTCACGCCGGGATTTGAGAGTAATCGCCGCTATTTAAATCAACCAATCCAGTTTCAGGTACGGTTTGAACGGGTGGATCAAGTTCAATCCAAATCTCGCGATCGCATCATACCGCTTCCCCAGCAAACCGAATCAGCGATTGTGGCGGATCGAGAATTTAATGGCTTAAATATCGCCCAAGCCTATCTCGGTAATGACGCCATTCGTTCAGTTAAGGTTGATCCGGCGTCTGTAAATCGCCAAATAACCGAATTGCGATCGGGACGCCAACTTATCTCTATTGTCACAGGTCGAAACACAGAAACCCCCAGCCGCGATCGCTTTATTGCGACAGAAGTCACTAACCAATATTTTCGCGGTATCCAACAACCCTATTTAAATCAGGTGGAAACCACAACCGCTTATCATCACTTACCATCACCGGATTCCGGAATTGAAGCATGGCAAATCACCGCGATTTACCTTTCCCCTCAAGATCCTGATTATTTTAAGGCGTTAGATCAACCCGTCGCCTTGTATCGGTATCGACTCCAGTTAAATATCCCATATTGCCATTAGAGTGCCAGGATTTGCTGATGATTTAATCCACCGACACGCTAATTTTTTCTTACTCAGAGGATTACCATCCATCAAGAAAGCTTTGCCTGTTAATCTAGAACTATCATAAATCGCTTCTTTGCGGGATTCTTCTTTCACTCCTTTCATGGTTTCGCTCCTGAGTTAATGGCATGAATTAACCCAACCTTAACCTGTTATTTAAGCGTTTTGGTAAAGCGGTAATGAAGGTTGAACTCAAAACGGTGAAGCTTTTATTTTTTGTTTTCAAAGATTATTGATAAGTAGTCGGACAAAAGAAAACGGCACTGCACTAAGTTTTGTAAACACCCCTCAAACCCTTACAAAGGACGTAGCTTACTTCTCACTTGCGCGAGTATGACGAATGACGAATGACTGATTCTCAGCAAAAACTCATTGAACTCTTGTTTAATTAATCTGGGTCAGACTAAATGATTTATTATAGACTCAGCTAGCCGATATGAGTTTGGCTAGTCAGATGCTGAAGTCAAGATACATTTCCAGAGATTTAACGTAATGACACAGACAGCCACATTAGCGGTAACACCGTTTCGCCAAAAACTGAGTACACCTTTAACTAAAAACAAAATTACGGTTCTGCAAATCAATCTGGGGAAACGCTGTAATCTCGCCTGTACCCATTGCCATGTAGAAGCCGGACCTAAACGCACGGAAGAACTAACCCCGGAAATTTGTGATCAACTTATCGAACTGATTCATCGTTTTCCGCAAATCCAAACCGTTGATTTAACGGGGGGGGCGCCGGAAATGAATTATGGGTTTAAACCCTTAGTTGAAGCAGCGCGGGTAACGGGTAAAGAAGTCATTGTACGGTCAAATCTAACCATTTTCTTTGAACCGGACTTTCAGGATTTACCCGAATACTTTGCCCAGCATCAAGTGCGCGTGGTTGCCTCGCTTCCCTGCTATTTAGAGGATAATGTGGATAAAATGCGGGGGAAGGGAGTTTACAATGATTCGATTTGGGCAATTCAACGGTTAAATCAATTGGGGTATGGGAAAAATCCGCAGTTAATCCTGGATTTGGTTTATAATCCGGTGTTGCCTGTGAGTGAAGATTTTTCCTTAACGCCGAATCAGGTGAAGTTGGAACAGGATTATAAACGGTTCCTTAAGGAAAATTTTGATATTGAGTTTAACCAGTTGTTTACGATTACCAATTTGCCCATTGGCAGAACCAAGTTTTATATGCAACGAACCAAGCTGTATACGCCGTATCTGAAGTTTCTGGAAGATAATTTTAATCCGACGACGGTGGAACATTTGATGTGTCGGAATGAACTCTCGATTGATTATCGAGGAAATGTTTACGATTGCGATTTTAATCAGATGGAAGAGATTCCGGCTGAGTCTGGTACTGGGGAACCCTTAACTGTGAGTAAGCTATTAGCCGCAGGAAGCTTAGATATCATTGACGAAATTCGCACAGCGTCCTATTGTTACGGTTGCACCGCCGGGTGTGGTTCGAGTTGCGGTGGTGCTTTGACTTGAGAGAACAGGCATGAAAATACTTGAGCAGCCTCGTAGATATGATGAAGCGGGAAGCTGGGGAAGCTGGGGAAGCTGGGGGAAATATTAGCTGTTCAGCTTGACAAATGACCAATGACAAATGACCAATGACAAATGACCAATGACAAATGACCAATGACAAATGACCAATGACAAATGACCAATGACAAATGACCAATGACAAATGACCAATGACAAATGACCAATGACCAATGACAAATGACCAATGACAAATGACCAATGACAAATGACCAATGACAAATGACCAATGACAAATGACCAATGACCAATAACAACTCATAATTCATCATTTCTCATTTGTAACGCTAATTTAGCCGCCCCAACCATTCCCGCCTGATTCCCTAGGGTAGCTGTCAGTAACTGTAAACCTGTACGAGAACTCGGTAACACTCGACGTTCAATTTCTGTCCAAGCCGCCGGGAAGAAAAATTTGGCACTTGCACTAACTCCACCCCCAATAATAATCGCTTCTGGAGTGAGGACATAAATCAAACTCGCTAATCCTGCACCTAAATCCCGTCCGTAATGGTTCCAAAATTCTAACGCCTTTGGATTGCCTTCATTTGCCAAAATCCCCAGTTCAGTCGGTTCTTTTCCGGTACGGCGACGAATTGCCCCAATGGACAGATATTGTTCCAGAGACCCTTGATTGCCACTATTACAAGGCGGACCTTCTGGATTTAACGTGATTAACCCCAACTCCCCGGCTGCGCCCTGATGACCGACAAAGAGTTTCCCATCTAGAATAACTGCACCACCAACGCCAGTACCCAACGTCAGCATAATCAGATGGCGAAACTGACATCCTGCACCTAACCAAGCTTCACCTAAACCCGCGCAATTGGCATCATTGGCGATAATCGTCGGACAACCTGTTTTAGCTTCTAACCAATCCGCTAAGGGAATATCATGCCAATCGTTGAGATTAATCGCCACTCTAGCAATCCGTCCGGTTGCATCTGCAGGTCCGGGAGTACCCACACCAATGGCAATCACGCTATGGTTGGTATCAAGTTGTGCGATCGCGTCTGCCATTACTTCAACCACGGCTTTTGGAGTTGAGGGTTGGGGCGTCGCCACGGTTAACGATTGGGTGCAAGTGCCATCTTTCTGGAAAAGTCCCAGCTTAATCGCGGTTCCACCTAAGTCAATACCAATTACATCATTTGTCATTTGTCATTTGTCATTCGTCATTCGTCAGGTAACGGGGAACGGGGAACAGGCTATATTAAACCATACTAATCAGCAATGTTGAATGAATTCCAAAACGCTTGGAAGTCTTGTTCAGCGCGGCGATAATTGGCTTCTTTCTGTTCTAAAGCAGCTTGAGTAATTTCGCCATCTTGGAATTGTTTCTGGGCAAGTTCAAATTCGAGTTTAGCAATCTGATACGCTTGTTTTTTCAGCGTGCCTTCTACAGAACCCAGCCAGTTAGAAAAACCGAGATGCTGCGTTTCCCAGTCAGTATGACCAATTTCCGCCATTTTGCGATCGCCTAAAATGGGTTGGCTGGTTTCGGTTAACTCCTGGAAGCTGGACAGGGCATTTTTAATTTGTTGAACAATACCGAGGGAGTTGGAGAGAGAAAAGCGTTCATTTAGGGTATAGTCAACGGGTTCATCGGGGTGAACAGGAGAGAGGGATGGGTTATTTTGAGATATATTAGCGGGTTGAGGCAGTTGGGCAACGGAACTTGTCCACCAAAACCCTGCACTAGCCAGGGGAATGAGTAGTAACCCACTCATGGCGGCGAAACGTATAGACTTGGGTTGGATAAATTTCATAGAAATTGGCTGGTAGAATTCCCAGCTTTGAAAACTTATGTCTTCATTATTCGACGAGAATGAGATGATTTCCGGTTCCTGGGAAAGTTTCGACCCTTCGCTGCGCTACGGAACCTGATTTGTAGGGGTGGGTTTAGGGACTTTCTTGTCGCTATTGATGATAACGTTGGTGCAAAACCCGCCCTGACTAAGGTTTAGCGTAACTACCTCCATCTCCCCCATCTCCCCCATCTTCCCCATCACGCCCATCTCCCCCATCACCCCTCTCGCCCACGGGGATTAATAATCTCCGTTAACCCTTCTCCCAATAGCGATAAACCAACTACCATTGATGTCATCGCTAAACCAGGAAATAACGCTGTCCACCAAATCCCTGTCGGTAAAGCATCCAGCGCTTGACGCAAATCATGTCCCCATTCTGGGGTTTCTTCTGGGAGTCCCAGTCCCAAGAATCCCAATCCACCTAAAATTAAAATAGCGTCAGCCGCATTGAGGGTAAATAACACCGGGACGCTTTGAATCACATTCAGAAACAGATAACGGGAAAGAACCCGCCCAGGAGAAGCCCCCATCGCTTGCGCGGCTTCGATAAATAATTCCGTTTTGACGCTAACGGTATGGTTACGGACAACGCGATAATATTGAGGAACGTAAGAAATACTCAGTGCGATCGCGGCATTGAAGACGCCTCGCCCAACTACAAAAGCTAAGGTAATCGATAACAGCAATCCTGGCAAGGTATAGATCGTATCCATCAAAAATAGCAACACCCGATCTAATCTACCGCCGAGATACCCACTAATTAACCCCAAGGGAACACCAATAATTAAACTCAAGCTGGTTGCTAGAATCACCACCTTTAACGCCGCTTGAGTACCAAATAAGGTGCGGGAGAAAACATCATACCCTTGGCGTGTCGTACCGAACCAGTGTTCACCACCGGGAGGTTCGTGAATCGGGTTAATCAAGGATGCGGTGGGATCTTGCAGCCATCCCCATGCTTGAAAAGCTGGGGCGAAAATAGCGATGAGGATGAACACCAAGGTGATAATTATCCCCACCGCCATCAGTTTCATCGAAAGGCTGGCATATCGGCTAAAACGTAAAAGATGAGACAATCGCAGTCGCGTCAGGGTCATTGGTAAGGTTTCCTCGCCAAGAAATCTAATAAAATTGTCTGGTGAGGTTGCCCTAGAGGACGTACCTGACCCGCTACTTCCGAATAAGCCTGACCTGCCTTTATATCTTCAGGCGTCAATAAACCCAGATCCCAGCCTTCTTGTAGTACCAATTGATTCAATTCCACCGTTAAAGGGGCGTGGAATATATGACGAATGACGTGGGCATCATTATAGCAATCAAACGTCGCCAATTGGGGGGGAGAATAGGAAATTTCTTCGAGTAATTCTCGCCGCATCCCCACCTCTGGCGTTTCTCCGGGTTCAAGATGACCGCCAAAGAACCCCCAGCACCCTGGATAAAGAATACCAGGGATATCGTTCCTAAGCTGCATCAGGAACCGTCCCGAACGGTAGAGAATCGCGATCGCGACTTCAATGGATTGATTCTTCATTATTCACTGCTTATACCCTGTTGTTGTAACTGGCTTCTGATGACAAATTATTCAGCCTTCCGTTCGATCTGTTCGGTTTCCTGAAGATAGAGTTCACCCATTTCCTGTCCACCGATGGGAATACTTTGAAATTGTATCTGTGCGCTAATTAAAACTTGGTCACCCACATTGGGAAGGTCTTGATTACTCACGACCCAAATTTTGCCCGTGGTATCCTGTACTTGATAAGCCCCGGAGTTCAGAAAGGGTGCTTGGCTAGTCACTTGACCTTGAAGGTAAACCACGTCTGTGGCATTCTGATTAGATTGAATCTCACTAATCGCGGTGATATCTCCGGTATAAGTGCTACCCATACCATTGGAAGTACCCAACAGGGGGACATTGCTACAACTGACCAGTCCTCCCCCAAACAGCAAAGCACACATTGGCAGGAGATAAAACATAGTTGACCTTTGGCGGGTGGGAATTGACGAGCAAAGGCGTGAGCGATGGTCGTTTTGAGCAGACATTGCCATAACTGTTCCCCACGCTAAACGGTTTACATCCTGGTTATAGCTTAGATGCTTGAGAATTGAATACTGGGCAGTGACACCACTACCCGTACAATAATCAAAGTCCTTTGATGTCTTTCAACCTGCCGATGAAATCTGTTTACCCTCAGTTACTGGATGGCAAAGCCCTGGCTCAACGCATTCAAGATCAGCTCAAAACGGAAGTAGAACGGCTCAAATCAAAATACGGACGCCCGCCTGGATTAGCGGTGCTAATGGTCGGCGATAACCCCGCTAGCGCCGCCTACGTGCGGAATAAAGAACGTGCTTGTGCCAAAGTGGGGATTGCCTCCTTTGGACAACATTTTCCGGCTGATGTCTCTCAATCCGAGATCGAGAAAACTATTCATCGCCTCAATCAAGACTCAAACGTCGATGGTATCCTCCTGCAACTTCCTTTACCCGAACACCTAAATGGTGTTTATTTACTCCACCAAATTGATCCTGATAAAGATGTCGATGGACTGCATCCCCTAAATTTAGGGCGTCTGGTGCGAGGTGAAACGGGACTGCGTAGCTGCACGCCAGCCGGAGTGATGCGCCTGTTGCGGGAGTACCAGATTGATGTAAACGGAAAACATGCTGTTGTCGTGGGGCGGAGTATTTTAGTAGGCAAGCCAATGGCGCTAATGTTACTCGAAGCTGATGCTACGGTTACGGTTGCCCATTTGCGAACCCAAAATTTGCCTGAACTGATTCGTCAGGCGGATATCTTGATTACTGCTGCCGGATGCCCTAATTTAATTACTGCTGATCAGGTTAAACCGAATGCCATTGTGATTGATGTGGGTATAAATCGCGTCACCGATACTCAAGGAAAATCCCGTCTCGTGGGTGATGTGGATTTTGCCGCCGTTCGGGATATGACTCAATTTATCACCCCGGTTCCTGGTGGCGTTGGACCGATGACGGTAACGATGTTATTGCATAATACTCTTTTGAGCTATCAAAAACAACTGAGAAGCTGAGAACCCCTTGGCTGGTCAGAAAAGGATGAAAGGGAATTAAGGGCTTAGCCCATTGTGTCTTTATTGTCAACAACCAGAGGTGATTACACATTGTACAAAACAATTCATGAGTCAGATTTACACCCCAGCAGAAAACCAGTGTTAACACAGCAACAGGGAGAGGCATTCCCCTGGGAAACGAGAAGCCCACGCTATACCTTCACCTCCAAGAGCAAAGGATTAGGGTAGCGCTGGCTAGTTCACGACCATGAAACGACGATTTTAAGGAATAATGGCATGGTAGCAACAGATGGGCGACCTTCCCCCAATGGGGAATCCCCAGCCTTTGATTTATCAACCTATTTAAAAGAGCGGAAAGCTCAAGTGGAGGCAGCTTTAGACCGTTCTTTGCCCCTAGGTTATCCGGAAAAGATTTATGAGGCAATGCGCTATTCCCTCTTAGCTGGAGGGAAACGGTTACGTCCGATTCTTTGTCTGGCAACCTGTGAACTGATGGGTGGCACGATGGAGATGGCAATGCCAACCGCCTGCGCCCTGGAAATGCTCCACACCATGTCGTTAATCCATGATGACCTTCCCGCTATGGATAACGATGACTACCGTCGGGGTAAACTCACCAATCATAAGGTTTATGGTGAGGATATGGCGATTCTCGCTGGCGATGGTTTGCTGGCTTATTCCTTTGAATATGTTGCCACCCAAACCCAGGGAGTTCCAGCCGAGCGGGTGTTGCGGGTGATTGCTCGTTTAGGTCGGACATTGAGCGCGGCTGGATTGGTTGGGGGTCAGGTGGTTGATTTGGAATGTGAGGGAAAATCGGATATTCAAGCGGAAACTCTCAATTACATTCACACCCATAAAACCGGAGCGTTGTTGGAAAGCTGTGTTGTCTGTGGTGGAATTTTAGCGGGTGCAACCGATGCGGAGATAGAACGTCTGTCTCGCTATGCACAAAATATTGGTTTAGCGTTCCAAATTATTGATGATATTCTGGACATCACCGCCACTCAGGAGGAATTAGGCAAAACGGCTGGAAAAGACCTGCAAGCCCAGAAAGCCACCTATCCTAGCCTCTGGGGACTAGAGGCTTCTAAAGCTAAAGCTCAAGCGTTGATTGAAGATGCCAAAGTCCAACTTGAACCATTTGGGGAACGTTCTCAACCCTTAATTGCTCTGGCTGATTTTATTACCGCACGGACGTATTAGTTTTTTATCAGGGAATAGGGAACAGGGAGCAGGGAACAGGGTATTCAAGAGCAATTCCTTGTAATGGGGTGATTTGTAACTGCTCAAACATCCGTTGATCAACAACCAATTTTAACTGAAACACGATGCAGGATTTTGGCAATATCCTAAACAACCAGGTCCTACTGGTTGCGCTGATTGCTTGTTTAGTGGCTCAACTCCTTAAGCTACTGGTCGAGTTAACAAAAGATCGGAAATTTAATATCCGCACCTTGGTGACGACTGGCGGGATGCCTAGCGCTCATTCAGCCCTAGTTACCGCCCTGGCTGCGGGTGTGGGACAAACAATGGGATGGGCGTCTCCTGATTTTGCGATCGCGACGATTTTTGCTGTGATTGTGATGTATGATGCTGCCGGGGTTCGACAAGCGGCTGGCAAGCAAGCTCGTATCCTGAATCAAATTATTGATGAGTTATTCCAAGAAGGCAAGGAGTTTAATGAGGATCGCCTCAAAGAATTGCTGGGACATACCCCCTTTCAAGTGATTGTGGGTTCAATCTTAGGGGTACTGATTTCTTGGTTAGCTGCCCCAGCTTATTGTTTTTAGGATTGGGGTTGACGGAAATCCTCGTTTATGATATGGATGCTAGGGACGCGATCGGGTCAGGAATTGTATCCGATGGAGCCTTAAATTCTCCAGTTTTGACGAATTCTAAGCGCAGCTTTAACCAGGTGATAAATTTGGGGTTGGTTGAAATAACAGCGACGGCGGGTTTAGGACAGTCTTGTTTGACTGACGCCATTTCTGGTGCTTCTAAAAATGCGGGTTGTTTGACTAGCCAAAAGTCAATTTCTTTTCCTTTATCTTGGTAATCTTTGGTGCGTTCTCTGAGAACTTCTTCAAAGGGTTCTTCTTCAAGTAAGAAGCGCTGACTGGCGACTAGATAGTAATAGGTTTGCATCGTTTTAATTGGGTGATTGGGAACGTTTTGAGTGTGTAGGGGCGGGTTTCACGGCTATCATCTCTTTTTGACCCAGATGTGACTAAACCCGCCCCGATAAGCGTGAGAGCGTTTTGGGTTTTGCTCCTTGGCTGCGCTCGAAGGCATGGTTTATTGGGTTAGACTTAAGAAATTGCGTTTCGCTATTGATGATAACCCTCTACCCTTCCCCCCATTACTTGTTTCATCTCTCGAACGGCTCGTTCTAATCCAACTAGCGACGCTCGTGCGATGATGCTATGACCAATATTAAGTTCTTCCATACCGGGTAAACAAGCCACTGGGTAAACATTCCAATAGGTTAAACCATGACCTGCATTCACACGCAACCCAGCCGCGATCGCATCTTGGCATCCTTTGGCTAACAGATCCAGTTGCGTTTGGCGACTGGCTTCGTCTTTGGCTTCTGCATAGGAACCTGTATGCAGTTCAATAAACTTAGCGTTAATTGCCGCCGATGCTTGGATCTGGGCAGGATCAGCATCGATAAATAGACTAACGGGAATCCCGGCATCTTGCAACTGAGTCACCACTTCACCCAGGCGGGATTTTTGACCCGCAATATCCAATCCTCCCTCGGTTGTGACTTCCTCCCGCCGTTCTGGAACTAGGGTAATATAATCCGGTTTAATATCGAGTGCGATCGCGATCATTTCTTCTGTTGGTGCCATTTCCATATTTAAGTGAGTTCGCACCGTCTGACGCAAGAGTCGGATATCCCGATCTTGGATATGGCGTCGATCTTCCCGCAGGTGGGCAGTAATCCCATCCGCACCCGCTAATTCAGCTAACACCGCCGCCGCCACCGGATCGGGTTCCACAGTGCGCCGCGCCTGTCGAATGGTGGCGATGTGGTCAATGTTGACGCCAAGGGTTAGCACTCGTGTTTTTCTCCTGATACCGTTTTCTCTACAGCCCTTTATTGTATCTGAGTAGGGGTTTGGTTCCCAAACCTTTACCTGTTCCCCTATGGTCTGTTCAATTAAGCACAAAAGGGCAATGGGCTTGGAGAAAATTAACAATGTTTTAACGTCAAAACGCCACAGCTGAACCACGTTGCCCAACTGGTTAAGTTTTATGACAAAAAAATTAGACTCAATGATTTGAGATACTATGGCTACTGAGATAAAAATTAGGTGTTTTTTTCTGGTGATTATCAGCCATTAGACGGGTTTTAGTAATTTTGTACTAAGCGATAGCATAATCATTTATTTAAAGAATCAGTGTTACTTTAAAACTGCCTAATTGAGTCAAGCCAGCCTAACTAGCTAGCTGTGAACCAATCGAAACCGTGCTAATCGCCAGTTTTGGCAGGTTTTTTATGAAGTGTTGAAGACAAGGTATAAGACGACTATCTTATATCAAAATTTACTATAGCTATCCAATTCATTGAACTTCCACCCAGGCGTAACAACAATTTTCAGCAAATAAGCGTAAATGAACAATGACATCAAGCCAGCTACCCTTTGAATTACCGGATTTTTATATGCCTTGGCCCGCGCGTGTGAACCCCAATGTACAGGGGGCACGCCTACACTGCAAGGAATGGGCGTATCGGATGGGCATCCTCAGCTCGGATGAGGATACCGTATGGGATGAAGAAACCTTTGAGGCGATGGATTTCGCCGGCTTTGCCGCTGCCACTCACCCAGATGCACCGGCACCGGAGTTGGACTTACTCAGCGATTGGTATGTTTGGGGGTGGTTTGTCGATGACTACTTTCCGCGAACATTCGAGGGTGGAAGTTCAGATATAAAAGAGGCAAAGGCGTATTTGACTCGACTGCTGTCCTTTATGCCCAGCGATCTAGCCACTCCTATACCGGAGTCCCAGAACCCGACTGAATACGCCCTAGCAGATCTGTGGCCTCGTACCGCACCAACGATGTCAGTGCAGTGGCGACAGCGGTTTGTTGAACACATCCGAGTCATGGCAGAAGCCAACCTACGAGAACTGTTCAACACGGGCAATAACCAGGAGTGGATACTCGATCCAGTTGAATACATCGCGCTGCGCCGTCAGATAGGCGGGGTGTTTTGGTCGGCCGACTTGGTCGAACATTCCCTAACGGTTGAGATTCCACCAGAGCTCTATGACAAGCGACCGATCCAGGTACTCAATGACACCTACGCGGATAGCGTCGGTCTACGCAACGATATCATTTCCTACCAGAAGGATATTGATGACGGCAAGGTCAATAACTGTGTAGTGGTCGCGGAACACTTCTTCAACACGGAGATCCAGGAAGCTGTTAACGTCGTCAATGACTTGGTTACTTCACGACTATTCCTGTTCGAGAATACCATGACGGTGGAACTACCCCCACTATTGGATGAGTATAGGTTGGATAGTGAGGCACGATACCGGGTATTTCGCTATGTGAAAGCACTGCAAGACTGGATGGCTGGGGATCTGGAGTGGGAACTCCGACCCGGAGGTCGATACCTACCCGCCGAATCGAAAAAGGAATCGGCACTCGGAGGCCCCAAAGGCTTGGGTACGGCAGCTGCGCGTATAGGCTTATCGCCGGCGGCGATGGGACTAAGGGTAAGAACTTATAATTATATTCCTTTCCAGACGGTGGGAAAAACGCCCCTACCCGAGTTTTATATGCCCTTTTCGACAAGATTGAATCCGCACCTAGAAGAAGGGCGACGGACATCTAAGGAATGGGCTTACGAAATGGGAATGATCGGTATTCCTGGCATCAGTTTCTGGGATGAACAGAAGTTTGATGCGATCGATGTGGCGTTGATGTCTGCATTAATTTATCCGGATGCTCCCCAAGCTGTCTATGAGCTGGCGGCAAAAGGCCAGGTTTGGGGTTTTTACATTGATGGTGTATTTGAGGGACGCTACTTAGCGACCCGCAACATAGTGGGGGGTAGAGTGTACCTGGCTCGACTATTGGCATTGATCGCTAGCGACTCTGGTCCGATGTTGATGCCAACTAACCCATCGGAACGTGGTTTAGTGTATCTATGGCAGAGAATGACTTCTTTTTTGTCTGCCGAGGACAAGGAGGAGATGAGGGGCTCCCTCGTAAAAATATTTGAAAGTTGGGCGTGGCAACTTGACCACCAGGCACAAAATCGTATCCCCGACCCAATCGATTATATCGAGACAAGCGGCAAGACATTTGGTTTTGATTTCGTGATGCTCTTGAACCAAGGTGAGAAAATGCCCCCTGAGCTTTATGACACTCAACTAGTACAAAGCATGCATAAAGTGGCTGCCAATGTTTCTGGTTTAGTCAATGACATCGTATCCTATCAGAAAGAAATGGAATCTGAAGGCATACTCTTCAATAGCGTGTTGATCACTCAGCATTTTCTTGACTGTGATGTAGCACAAGCGGTTGAGATTGTTAACAACCTGATCACGGCGCGGGTGCGTGAGTTTGAACACATCGTCGCCACCGAACTCCCAGCGCTCTGTGAGGACTTTGACTTAGATGCAAGGAATCGCGAGCTGCTCTTTAGCTATGTTGAACAACTACAGATCATGATGTCTGGTCTGTCCAAATGGTTCTTGGGTTCCGACTACTACAAAGAATTTGAATTTAAACGAGATCCCAGCCCCAGGAACTTGTTCAATGTGCCTACCGCTTTAGGTTGTTCAGCCGCACGGATAACATCGTTGTTGAGTTCGGTCGGTATTCCCCAGCCAGACACCGAGGCGGAGCCAGAGGTGGAGAGTTTACCTAGTCTTCCCACAGGATTAGGCACCTCAGCCATGCAGATTGCCGCCAGTTTAGCTGAGACTCCCCAGCCAGAAACAGAAGCGGAGCCAGAGGTGGAGAGTTTACCTAGTCTTCCCACAGGATTAGGCACCTCAGCCATGCAGATTGCCGCCAGTTTAGCCGAGACTCCCCAGCCAGAAACAGAGGCGGAGCCAGAGGCGGAGAGTTTACCCAGTCTTCCCACAGGATTAGGCACGTCAGTGATGCAGATTGCCGCCAGTTTAGCCGAGACTCCCCAGCCAGAAACAGAGGCGGAGCCAGAGGCGGAGAGTTTACCCAGTCTTCCCACAGGATTAGGCACGTCAGTGATGCAGATTAGCTCATTGTTAGGACCCAAAAGCTGATTTGGCGAAATTACGGGTATCAAAAGTCAAAACTCTGGCTCAAACCTAATTTCTGGAGAGGTCTATGGTCTTAATCTAGTCAAGGTCTGTAGGGCTTTCTTGGTGCGATTCGTTTCGGTGAAACCATAAGGAGGAACCGGATGCTGAAGGGGTAATCCATAGGATTGAGTTCGCACTTTAATCCCCCAACAGCACAATTCAAATTCCATACAGGTGAGGAAATCTAGTCAAGCTAAAAGCACCCAGCCGCAAGCAAAGACAACTAGAGGTAATAACCATAATTGACCAAAAGTTCACCAAACATTAACTAACATTAACCAAAGGAAAATCATCATGACAGATGCAGCCAATACGCCCCTAGACAATCAAAATGATCAACCGCAGTTGAGCTTAAACACAGCCGCCGCCCGGAATTTGGCAACCACCACCAAAACCAAGCCCCAGATGCAGGGCATTTCGTCACGGTGGTTGTTAAAAATGCTGCCCTGGATACAAGTCGTCGGTGGTGCCTATCGGGTGAACCGTCGGTTTACCTATACCGTTGGCGATGGGCGCGTCACCTTCACCAACGTTGGGGCTGATATCCGCGTGATTCCCCAAGAACTGTGTGAACTGCCATTGTTGCGGGGGTTTGCGGATGAAGAGATACTCTCTGCCTTAGCTGACCGATTTGTGCAGCAAGAATTTGCCGCCGGTGATGTGATCATTCAGGCGGGTCAATCCGCTAACCAGGTCATCCTGATTGCCCATGGTAAAGTGAACGTAATTGGACCTGGAAAATATGATGATGAAGTCGTCTTAGGGGTGCTGGCTGACGGCGATCATTTTGGTGACCAAGCCGTCGTGCAGTCGGAAGATACTTGGGACGTTACCCTACAAGCAGTGACTCGCTGCATTGTTTTGTCACTACCAGAAGAGGCGTTTCGGCAGTTAGTTAGTCAGTCCGAATCATTGCAGACACAGGTCGATCAATACCGCGCTAGCCTGAGCAAACCCCAGAGCGCCGAAGGGGAAGCCTTAATCGATTTATCTGCAGGACATCAGAGTGAAACCCCATTGCCTGGAACCTTCGTAGATTATGAAGTCGCTCCCCGTGAGTATGAGTTGAGCTTGGCTCAAACGGTGTTGCGGGTCAACTCGCGAGTGTCTGACTTGTACAACGAACCGATGAATCAGACTGAGCAGCAATTGCGGCTGACGATTGAGACATTGCGGGAACAGCAGGAACATGAACTGATTAATAACCGCGACTTTGGGTTGCTGCACAATGCAGACCTGAAGCAGCGCATCTTTACCCGTAGCGGTCCACCCACCCCAGATGACCTGGATGAATTAATCTCCATTGTCTGGAAAGAGCCGAGCTTCTTCCTCGCCCACCCTCGCGCGATCGCCGCCTTTGGTCGGGAGTGCAACCGTATGGGACTCTATCCACACCCTGTTCCCATGGGCAACAGCTCTGTACCAGCTTGGCGCGGTATCCCCATCTTTCCCAGCAACAAGATTCCCATCTCCAACACCCGGACTAGCTCCTTCATGTTGATGCGTGTGGGAGAAGCGAACCAAGGTGTCATCGGTCTCCACAAAACCGGTATCCCCGACGAATACCAACCCAGTCTGTCTGTCCGGTTTATGGGCATCAACGAAAAGGCGATCATCTCCTACCTCGTCAGTGCCTACTACTCCACCGCCGTCCTCGTCCCCGACGCCCTGGGCATCCTTGAAGATGTCGAAGTCGGTCGTTAGGAAGAAGGTGAGAACGCTGTCTACCGAGAGCTAATTAAGGGGCAAGTCGGGGCGGGTTTTACAGATAACTTATGGCAACAACTTTGTCGGGGCGGGTTTATTCATATCTGGGTGCAACCCGCCAATGATAGTAGTAAAACCCGCCCCTACATTCAACCCGCCCTTTTCCGGTGGCGATCGCTATCAGCCGAGGGAGCAGGAACCCCGTCGCTAAAAATTAGAAGGGGCAAGGGTTGTGGCTTAAGTTGACACCCATGGTGGGCAGTGCCCACCCTACGGTATATCTTTTTGTGAGTTACGAGCAGTATGGAGTATTAAATTGTAAGCAACCCCGGTCTAAAGACACGGAGCAAAAGCCAAATAAGTTAAAGCTGTGCTTACCAGCCTAAGTCTTAACTGACTACGTTATCGGCAAGTGTTTAAGACCTACCAGTAAATGCGTAGCTAGTTTACTGCTCTAGAACCGAAAAGTTAAACAGTTTTAAGGTCACTGAAACAGTGCTTTTTGGATAGTTACCGACCGATAACATTGGCGAAGCTAACTTTACCCGAAAGGAGACTGAGGCAACCCTACCTCATCGGAGGGGCAACCATACCCCTCCACCCCCGAAAGGGGTATGCGGTTAAAACCGCTATCGCGTGTTCATCCCCGGTCTCGCATACACGGGGTTTCCCACAACGAAGGAGTTTTTATGACAGATGCCGCCAATTTGCCGGTTGAGAGTGAACAGCCGCAGATGAGTTTGAACACAGCCGCCGCCCGGAATTTGGCAACCACGACCAAAACCGTGCCGCAGATGCAAGGGATCACCCCACGGTGGCTGTTGAAGATGTTGCCTTGGGTGCAGATCAAGGGGGGTGCTTATCGGGTGAACCGTCGGTTACGCTATACCGTCGGGGATGGACGAGTCAGCTTTACCAACACGGGCACCGACGTGCGGGTGATTCCCCAATCCCTATGTGAGCTACCCTTGCTGCGCGGGTTTGACGATGTTGAGGTGTTAAATGCCTTAGCAGACCGATTTGTGCAACAAGAGTTTGCCGCAGGTGACGTGATTGTCCAGGCGGGTCAACCCGCCGATCGCGTGTTACTCATTGCTCACGGTAAAGTCAACAAGATGACACCGGGAAAATATGAGGAAGACGCTTTACGAGATGTACTCGCCGACGGTGACCATGTTGGGGGTCAAGAAATGGTTGAGTCCCAGGAGAGTTGGAATGTCACTCTACGGGCGGTAACAAGTTGTACAGTATTATCCCTGCCGATTCAGGCATTTCGGCAGTTACTCAACCAGTCCGAGGCGCTCCAGGCTCAGGTCGATCAATTTAGAGCCAGGTTGAGACAGCCCCAAGACAAACACGGTCAAGCCGCGATCGCTATATCAGCAGGACATCCGGTGGAAACCGAATTGCCAGGGACGTTTGTGGATTACGAATTAAAACCGCGCGAGTATGAGTTGAGTGTGGCTCAAACCATTTTGCGGATCAACACCCGCGTGGCTGATCTGTACAATGAACCCATAAATCAGGTTGAGCAACAGTTACGGCTGACGATTGAGGCGTTGCGGGAACGGCAGGAATACGAATTAATTAATAACCGCGAATTTGGATTGCTGCACAACGCAGCCCTCAAGGAGCGTATTTTCACCCGCACCGGTCCACCCACCCCAAATGACCTGGATGAACTCCTCTCTCGGCGGAAGAAGTCGAAGTTCTTCCTGGCTCACCCCCGCACCATTGCTGCCTTTGGTCGGGAATGTAACCACCGTGGCATTTATCCCCAGACTGTTGAGGTAAACGGGCAGATGATCTTCGGTTGGCGTGGCGTTCCCATCTTTCCCTGCAACAAAATTCCGATTACGAAAGCCAATACGAGCTTCATCCTCGCACTCCGCACCGGTGAGGAGAATGAAGGGGTGGTTGGCTTACACCAAACAGGTATCCCTGATGAATATCAACCCAGCCTATCCGTCCGGTTTATGGGTATCAACGAAAAGGCAATTATGTCTTATCTAATCAGCGCCTACTATTCCGTGGCTGTTCTTGTCCCTGACGCACTGGGTATCCTTGAAGACGTTGAAATCGGGCGCTGAGCCAAGGAGGCGATCATTATCATAGAACTACCCAAATGATGCCTTCGCCGTTTCCAGGGATGAATCCCTATCTAGAGAATCCCGAATTTTGGTCGGAAGTCCATCACTTGCTGATCAGTATCCTGGCTGAGATGTTGAACCTTAACTACTCCCCAAATATCGAGTTGCGATCGCGAAACTAAAGGTAAAAATACTGGATTGACTGAATCAGAACGCTATGAGTTATTAGTTTTAATGTCAATTTATCAAATTGGTCAAGTCAGAAAATCAGCCGGATTAGCTGAAGCCGTTCGACGAGGATTAAAAAGTCCTTTATTATACGCGCCGATCACTCCTGCTCACTTTTGCCACTCCGCCGCCTACAGCACCTTCCCTTCCAGGGGAGGACGGGAGGGGTAAAAAGCCGGATGCCACTCTTGTTAATTCATCATCGATTAAGCGTTTATAACTGCCGTAGTTGCTCAAATCATAGAAAAAGCCGTGATGCATTTAACCCCCCCAACCCCCCCTTGCTAAGGGGGGCTAATACACTCTTTTCTTGCCTCAATCCTATAATTCTATGTCTAATAACTTCACACACACTTGATAGGTTGATCTGTACATCATCATTAATAAATCGCAGAAAAGTAATTCTAGTTGACTCGATAAACTGTTGTCTTTCTTTGTCGTATTCTGGCACTCCTGTTTGAAAATGACTATCTCCATCTACTTCGATTGCTAATTGTATTTCTGGACTGTAAAAATCAATGATAAACTGAGCAACACTGTACTGTCGCCTAAACTTACACCCTTCTATCTGCTTGCCTTTTCGATGCGACCACAGAAGTTTTTCTGCAGAAGTCATATTCTGGCGTAATACTTGTCGTTTTTTCTTCTCAGAGGTTCTGTTGTAAAGTTTAGTCATAGTTGATTGTAAGTTTTCACTTGTGTTTTTTCAGTTCCGGGGGGGTAAAAAGGTCTATTGTTCTAAACTACTCCCCAATGGACTTTGAATCAACCCACAGCCAACCCTGTATATTGCCTCACTAAAGGTTCATGAAACGCAAAGTTGTTGGTAACCAGCTTGTTTGAGTGGCTAAACCCGCCCCTAGAATTGACTTATACAAGCCGTTTGTAACACTACAAATCTCTCCATCTGAAACACCGAACAATCCTCCACTACCCCAGCTAATGCTGGAGTGATTCCCTGAGTTAGTCTCTCTTGCGCCTCTAAAGTGACAGGTTGATAATCTCGCAGCCAATCATGATTGGCTAGATACTCTGGCGTGAAGGCAGTTTGGTCTAATAACCAAAAGTCTACTCCATAGCGTTGAATAAACTGTTTCACTTCCTCTAAATTGGGACTGTACTGGGCTTGAATTAAGTCAATTGTGCGTTGGCGAAATTGGCGATAATACCCCCAATGATAAGGAATCGCATATTCCCGCCCCACTAAAATAGAGCGTTGGGCAAAGGTGGGTAGGTTATCTGCCTCTTCTGATACTGAAGCAATTAAACTATCTTTGGGTTGCTGTTGGAAGAATTGATACAAAGCAGGAAAATGACCGTCTTTGTATTTGGTTAAGGGAAAGGGTTCAACTAAGTAGGGATAGAAAAGTAACGCTGCGGTGATAAAGCTAAGGGTTAGGTAGTGGTAAATTCTGAGTTTTGAGTAGGGGCGAGTTTCTCTATTATCATTTCTTTTCGCCCTGCTGTCACTAAATCTGCCCAGAGACAGGATGATAGTTTTGAGTTTTGCCGGATGGCAATCTATTCTCAAAATAGCATCAATAACAATTGTTAAAACCATCCCGGCTGATACGGATAAAAGAATGCGAAAGCTATGTTCGGTATAACGACTGGGAAGATGCAGGTTAAATAGGAACAGATGGGCAACGATGAACATTAAGATAGAGGCACAAAAGATTTGAGTTAATACTTTTATCTGAGGGGAAATCGATTTAACTAGGGGGAATGAGTTGGGATATCGGATGAGAATGGGTAATAGTATGCCTAAGGCTAAAGTTGCGGGTCTAACGAAGCCTACGTCTAATACACCACTGCGGGGACCCAGGAACAAGAAATACCAGGGATTATTACTGAAAAAATAACTGCGTCCGGTTCCCCAAAATTCTGGTAATTGTTTGGCTTGAGTGGCGGTAATGACTGGATCGAATTTTCCGGGGATGAGGGCGTAGCCGGAAATGGCGATTATTGTGAGGATTAGACCTATTATTGATAGGGAATGGGGGGGGAGTTGGAATTTTTTTGGGAAACGCAGAGGGGCGCAAAGGTAAGCGCAGAGGGACGCAGAGGTTCGTAGAAGTGATTTTTTTGTGGTAAAGAGTTGTAGGATGAATAGGGCGGCACAAATTAATAAGTATTGGGGATAGAATAGGGCGAGTAGGATTATTGTGGTTAGGCAAGGCAGTAGAGATTGGCGTAGTAAGTAGTATAAGAAGGCGAGAAATAGGGGGTAAACAAAGGCTCTGGGTGTAGCTGAGATTAGATCGTCTTTCAGCCAAAGACTTTGATTGAGTAGTACTGTGGTGATGAAGCCAGCCGCAGGTACGGGTAAGAGTTGGAGGGATATGCCAAAACAGTAGCCTGTCGCGATCGCGCCGAGAATGGGTGGTAGGAGTTTGTTGAAGAGAAAGGGATGAATGCCAAAAGCGGCGGCGATGCGGTATATGGTAGTATATCCGACAGGAGCAACGGATTGGAAATAATCGGCGATTAAGTCATGGGGAAATAATTCGCTATCAATGAACCGTTGCATCCAAAAGACATGCTGTCGGGCATCATCTTGAACGATATAGGCATGACTAAATGCTTCTCTCAGGGCTAACCCACTGTAAATCGCGGTGATGGTTAAGCTTAAACTGAACCAAAATACAACGTGAACCGTTAACCCTGTTGATCTAGGTTGAGTTAAAAACTTTTGCAGAGGTTGACGTCGCATAAAATGGTAAAGGTTTAAGCCCGGTTATTGGTTGCTGTTAGGGCGCACGTCAGTCATCCGTGTCAACTTAAGGTGAAAACTTTTCCCTGTAAGACGAAAGAATTTCGTCGCCTTAATCTTAACCCCCCTTAATCTCCCCGGTGCTTTGGGGGGAAATGTTCCCTCCCCGTCGATTTGGGGAGGGTTAGGGTGGGGTAGAGTCAAGGTATTGCTTGGGTTTTCCGCTTAAGTTGACACCAATGCACGGAGCGTGCGCCCCTACAAATACCCACCGATTATGGAGAACAAAGGATAGTTCTAAGTTTTTTCGGAATCTCTTCAAAATACTCTAACAAAAAATCCATAATTGCCAAATGGCGCAAATCAGCGGGTTTAGGAGGGCGATGTCCTTGACCTAGGTTAAACCAACATTGTACGGTTCCCAGGGAGCGATCGCAAATATGAGAAATTTGTTCATAGGTGACATCCCACTTAGCATAAAAGTCCCTGGGTGTCATCCCTAATTCACAGTAACAGTAAAGGTCAATGATGTATTGTTCACGTTGAGTAATTGGGCGAGGCTGGTGGGGATAGTGGGTATTGTAGCGTCCTCTGGGACTATGCAGAGATGGAGGCGCTATCGCACGGCGAGAATGGGTGGGATAACGGTATGAATAGCCATTCTCTTCGCTGGGTGCAACGGTATCAGGTATTTTTTCTAAATCTTCTTCCCAAGCCATATCTGTGGTAATCCAAGCTGCACTGGGCGAATCGGGGGCGAGTTGAATCAGGTAGCAAACCGTCCACTGATCACGATCATGATTATATTCATAGAAGCGTCCCAGAATCACGCCCCAATCAGGATTTGGGGTTTTCCATTGAACGCGATCGCCTTCTTTGTAGCGGGGGGTAGGAAAAGTGTTGAGTGTTGTGTAGGGGCGGGTTTCACTACTATCGTTTCTTGTTTCCCCAGATGTGACTAAACCCGCCCCGACTGAGTGTGGAGTCATCTCCCTCATCTCCTCCATCTCCTCACCATGACGCAGGGTATTTAATTCGCCAGCGATGAGTTTACCGTTGAGGCTTTGAGTCAACTGCTGAATAAACAGCTTGGCGAGGATTTTGACTTCAGCATCGGTTAGATGCATTTGGGATGCATCAAAGTCAACATCGCTGTAGTGCTTGAGGTAGGAGAGGAGTTGAGTAACGCCAACATCCTCTAACCCTTGCGTGTCAATGGTTTCGGTGGTATTGCAAGTATCGAATTGAGGCGGTAGATGTCTCATCATATTTTGGTCTTTTGTGTATTTGTGACAATAGTATAACAAAACAAGCAAAAAAACACCCTTTTCTCTCAAAAAAAAAGAGTAAAGGGAAACAATTTGCTCCAAAAAACGTAGGGTGGGTTAGGCGGGACTTCAACTGAGACAGGAACCATTTAGTGAGCTGTCCGCCGTAACCCACCGATGTTCAGGTGGGGAATTTTTTAAAGTTTGTAGTTTGTCGTAAGGGATGCGAGCCTATCTTTGCTTAAAGCCATTAAATACAGGGCGGGTTTTGTTGTTCAGTTATGGTTAACTAGCCCAATGGAGTCCCTAAACCCGCCCCTACAATAGATTGATATTTGAAACCTATTTATATGATGGTTCCCCTTCTCCCTTGATGAGAGAAGGGGTTAGGGGATGAGGGTGAAATGTTTACCAGTCGAACTTTTCAGCTTAAGTTGAAACGCATAACGTCTATGCGCCTCTACATTATCCCCCCATAAAAATCATCGCTCCATCGGGGGATTGGACACCGATGGAGCGATGATTTATAACGTAGGGGCGCACCGACGTGCGCTCTTTGTTTAAAGATGTACGCTCTTTGTTCATAGATTAGTAGCGAGCAAGATGCTCGCACTACAATAAATTTCACCATTATTGACATAAACCTGTCAATGCCGAATAGCTTATTGCTATACGTGTAATACCTGACGCTTCAGGGCGTTAGGTTAAAATTATTATATTTTCCCAATATTTAGGGTCTGTTGAATAAGTCTTGTGGTGGGGAGATGCAACAGGAAACAGGCAACAGTTTCAACCCTTTTAAACCAAAATGTCAAAAAAATTAATCCATTGTAGGGGCGGGTTTAGGAACTCAATTGGGTGGCTTAACGATAACTGAACAACAAAACCCGCCCTTTATTTAATGGCGCTAAGGATTTTGGACTTGTGCAGCAATCCTCAATTATTCAGAACGGCTGCAATTGGGACAAATGGCGATAACCCGATAATTTATTCTTTATCTTGCCTGACATTGCAATGCTATCACAAAGGGAATCGCCTCTTTTAAAGCACTGATAAATGTATCAATTTCCTCACGGGTGTTGTAGAAATAGGGACTCACGCGAGCCGTGCAAGGAACTCCTAAAATCCGGTGCAAGGGTTGGGTACAATATTGACCTGCCCGAATCGCAATTCCCGCCTGATCCAACACTTGCGCTAATTGATACGGGTTGATCGTGCCGCAGGTAAATGAGGCTAACGCGGCTCTACCACTCCCGTCTTCTTTGGGTTTAGGACCATAAATTTTTAGACTGGGAATCGTGTTTAACTGCTCAAACAAATAGGCAGTCAATTCATGTTCATACGCCTGGATTTTGTCCATACCAATAGCGGTGAGGTAATCCACGGCGGCACCCAGCGCGATCGCTTCCCCCGTGGCGGGAGTTCCGGCTTCAAAACGGTAGGGAATATCGGCATAGGTGGCATGATCCAAAAAAACCTCAGCTATCATCTTCCCGCCCCCCAAAAACGGCGGCATTTCTCTGAGTACATCTAATTTCCCATACAGGAAACCAATCCCGGTGGGAGCGCACATTTTGTGTCCAGACGCCGCTAACCAATCGCAATCAATCGCTTGTACATCAAGTTTTAGGTGGGGTGTACTTTGACAAGCATCAATTAATACTTTCGCGCCATAGTGATGCGCCAGTGCGGTAATGTCTTGGATTGGGTTAATACATCCCAAGGTGTTGGAAATATGAACAATGGATACCAGTTTCGTGCGATTGGAGAGTAGAGTTTTAAACTGGTCTAGGTTAAATTCTTGAGTGTCGGTCAATTCGACAAATCTTAACACAGCACCTGTGCGTTGGGCGATTTGTTGCCACGGGATCAGATTGCTGTGGTGTTCCATCACCGAGAGAATGATTTCATCTCCAGGCTGTAAGTTTTTCCCTCCCCAAGTGGAGGCGACTAAATTAATTCCTTCTGTGGCGTTGCGGGTATAGATAATTTCTTGAGCAGATGTGGCATTAACAAATGTGGCAATTTTCTGCCGTGCGTTTTCGTAGGCTTCGGTGGCTTGGGAACTCAGGGTATGAATGCCTCGGTGAGCATTGGCGTTAGTATGCTCATAGTAGTTCTGCCAAGTCTTAAGAACTTGTGAAGGTTTTTGGGAAGTTGAGGCATTATCTAGGTAAACTAAAGGTTTACCGTTAATTTTATCGTGCAAAATCGGGAAGTCAGCCCGAACTTTGGCGGCAAGCTGTTGTTCTGTGGCAAGTATCATAGTCATCCAGATTGGAAATTGTCTGTATATTGTTCTAGATCAATTTTCATCTTGAATGGCATGAAATCCAAGGGAGAAAATGATAAATTAAGTATCATTTTCTCAGAAAAATAGCCAAGCACTGCCTGGAATATTAAGTGGGTGGACACAATTAAAGTTAACGGTTCTCCTGCTTCGCTTGCAAATCATCTCTTGCTTGTGCATCAGAGATAGCCTGTTCTCTTAAAATGTCGGCATCAGTCTGATTATTAGCGGTATTGGTAGCAGCAGGGTTGGGTTCTTCACCCGATGTATCCGGCTGATCAACATCTCCAGGTGTTTCTAAGTCGGCAGGTCTGGTATCGTAGGATTTAGGCGTTTTCATCAGTTTGTTTGAAATACTCAACGCCTATAGGCTATCCAGCCGAAGTTAGTTTCTCGTCTATCCTGAGAATGAGTTACAGCGTATTGCAAGTTCGTGAGGTACAGTCATTTGCCCTCTGATCAAGTAGTTAGCCTTGGGTTTAAACCCAAGGAACCCAAGCGAAAGTCAGCTAAAGCTGACTAGACCAAGAATAATGGCACTGACTTAAGCCTTTTGGAATCGCCGGAACTCTTGCTATACCCTAGGTTAGGTACTATCTATCAGCTTTAAGTTATAGCACTACGCACACAGGTTAGGACAAAAGAAGAAAAAATTAAATCGCTCAATCCCTTGATGAGTCAGTGTTTTTCTTCACTATTGCCCATTGCCTATTGCCCATTGCCTAGCGCGTAGCGCTATAGTACCATTCGGATTAAAAGTTTTAGTCCACTTTAGTGGACTTGAGCTTTTAGCCCGGAGTTTGAACTCCGGGCGGGTGTCGGGGCTTTAAGTCAGTGCTATTGATCCTAGGTTAAATCGCTTCACCTAAAATGAGCTGTTGTCGATGACTGTGCAATAACTGAAAGTCCTGTGGCCCCACCTGCTCTACCATATAGATGATATCTTCAGGTCGCAGTAGCGTGCCGTCATTCCGACAACTGCCAACATACCGTAGCACAGCAGGTTGAGACGGGGCGTCTGTTTTCACCTCTATCAGTTCTAACTCAAATAAGCGATCGCGCAAATTCACAGACTTCTTCTTCCCCGACTTGGTTCGCTTCTCTAGCCAAATCGCCTCAGCCTGATTTACCTGATCAACCCAATCTTGCCACTGTTCCCACGACGCTGATCCCGCTTCGCTTACCACTTCAAGCCGATACTCCGCTTTCTCTAAGAGTCGGGTTGTCGCTGGCACCTTTAAATCTGCTTCTTCAACCTGATACACCGGAATATCTGGCGGAAGCTGATCCGCTAGCCGTTGCTGAAACTCCGCCACATCCATCGATTCGGTTAACTCAAAGTCAGCAATCTCGCCACTACTCGACATCCCTAATGATAAGGCATTCGCGATCATAATCCGGGGTCCAGGATGATATCCCCCAGTAAAGGTAATCGGTAACGATGCCCGTCTCACGGCACGGTCAAATAACCGGACTAAATCCAAATGACTGACTAATGTCATTTCGCCTACCTTACCGTACCACACCCGCAACCGCTGCGCTTTGTGTTGATTGGGCTTAAAATGACCTGTAAATTCGGGAATTTGCGGCGGTTCAAAGACAATATTATGACCGAAATCCGTGCCACAGATCCCACAGTGAGAACAGCCCTCAAAGGCGCAATCGGGTACAGTCGCTGCATCTAGGGCGCGTTGTAAGTCTTCAATCAGCCAGTTTTTATCAATCCCGGTATCCAAATGATCCCAGGGTAAGGGGGCATTCAGGGAATTTTGATTGGGGATTGGGGATTGTGGATCGTTGAGGGTTGAATCATGAAACACATTCCATTCACCGTTCTCGACTTGGCGATATTTCCAGGTAAGATCTGATTCTGCGATCGCACCTTCCCAAGCCGCAAATGCTTTATCCAGACTTTCCCACCATGCATCCATTCCCGCACCCAATTCCCAGGCGCGACGCACCACCGCCCCTAAGCGTCTGTCACCTCGCCCGACAAAGTCTTCCATTGCCGAAATTCGCACATCGGTGTAGTTGACTTTCACACCCTTAATCCGGCGGAATGCCTCGCGTAATAATTCCTGTTTACGGATAAACTCAGACGTAGACACCGAATGCCACTGAAATGGTGTATGCGGCTTGGGGGTAAAATTAGAAATTGTGATATTAAAGCCAAACCGTTTCCGCCCCGATGCCCGACATTCTTGCTGCAACCACCTTACCGTTTCAGCAATCCCGATCACATCCGCATCGGTTTCACCGGGTAAGCCAATCATAAAGTAGAGTTTAACTTTATCCCACCCTTGCTCAAACGCCGTCTTCACACCCCGCAGCAATTCTTCGTTGGTGAGTCCCTTATTCACAATATCCCGCATCCGCTGGGTTCCGGCTTCTGGGGCAAAGGTTAACCCGCTTTTGCGCGTACCGCCGATAATATTGGCAATATTTTCATCAAACCGATCCACCCGTTGGCTGGGAAGAGACAGGGAAATGTTCTCATTTTTGAGACGATTCTTTACTTCCAATCCCACGGCGGGTAGGGATAGGTAATCGGAACAGGAAAGAGAAAGCAGGGAAAACTCATTATATCCCGTCGCCCCCATCCCTTTGGCGATCGCATCCACGACTTTCTCCGGTTCCACATCTCTGGCGGGACGGGTTAACATTCCCGGTTGACAAAAACGACAACCCCTGGTACAACCGCGTCGAACTTCAATGGTTAGCCGATCATGAACGGTTTCGATATAGGGGACGAGTCCAATAGAATACTCCGGGATTGGCGTCGCTACCCGCCGCAGAATCCGCGCTGGTACATCCGGGCGATTGGGATGAACTGAACCATCCTCTGCCATGTCGTAGAATTGTGGCACATAAACCCCCGGAATCTGCGCCAAGTCTAAGAGTAATGCAGTGCGAGTTAATCCGGCGGCTTTGCCTTCTTCGATAACTAAACCAATTTCCGGGAGTAATTCTTCCCCATCCCCCAGCGCCACAACGTCTAAAAAGTCGGCGTAGGGTTCTGGGTTGGATGTCGCGGTTTGTCCGCCAGCAAAAATGAGGGGAATTTCTGTAATCGGGTGATTTGCCCGTTCTTGCCAAGTGAGGGGAATCTGGGCTAAGGAGAGCATTTCCAGAATATTTGTCGCCCCAAGTTCGTAGCTAAGGCTGAATCCCAGGATATCAAACTCGGTGAGCGATCGCCGATTTTCGACTGTAAACAAAGGTGTCTGAGTGTCCCGCAATTTCGCGGCTAAATCCGGCGCAGGTAAGTAAGCGCGATCGCAAAGTTGTCGAGGTTGAGTGTTTAGGATGTTGTAGAGAATAATATGTCCTAAATTAGATGCACCCACTTCATAGACTTCTGGGTAGGTTAATACCCAGCGCACCTTAGCGGTGTCCCAGGGTTTATGAACAGCACCTAACTCATTTCCCAGGTAGCGGGCTGGTTTGATGATGTCTTTGGTCAGTAGTTTCTCTGGTGCGATCGTCATGACAACCTTGCCCCTCTGAATCGAGTGCGGTTAACCCTTACAACTCATCCATCTTACAGAAGACTAGCAATAATGCCCAATGGTCACTCGACAATCGTCCTGTGACTGTCTCCAATAAGAACACAATAAATTTGTCAGGGAAGTGTACAATTCACCTACTTTTATGATAGAGTTTTAGTTTTTCGATATCAGGGACATCTGCTTGAGAGCGTTATCAGGGAACACTACTAAGCGTTTAAGCTAGCTAATGCCAAAGGAATTAAGCATAAGCCATTGTCCGTCTTGGGCTGTCTTCGTGAGCGGCTAAGGTTGCCAAGAAAGCATCATAGCTTTCAAAGATTTCCATAGCTTGATCCAGTTGAGTTAGCTCAAAAATCATCCGAACCGAATCCCCCACACCACAAATGCTAAAGCGCTGGTTTCGCTGTTGCGCTAAACGCAACGCGGATACCAATACACGCAAGCCAGCACTGTCAAGGGTTTCTACCTGCTGCATATCCACCAGCACCGTCGAATAGCGTTCCGACAAAATAGCCGATTTCAGTTGCCGATCCAATTCAACCGTATTAGAGGCATTAACCTGACCCGTTGGTCTAACGATTGATAATTTGGTGTTTAAAGTTGCGATTGCCATAGCTCACTCCTCAGATTTGTATAGGTTAAGACATTGGATTAGAGAATCCACCTAAAGATAGCGCGTCAATTCTCCAATCTGCTACAAGTTTTCATTAACAACGGGTTAAGGTTTTCTAGCGTGGGGTTTTACTTTCTTCAGTTTTTTAGTGTTCCTTAAAAAAAGATTAAGTTTTGTAGCCTAATATACTGAATAATGAACACTTAGCCCAAAGTCATATCCCACAATTCCTGCTGCACGAAATGTTTATCCTTAATACCAGTTGCTTTATATCTATAATTAATAGCCTATTTGTGGCATCTTCCTTCGGGTAGAGAATAAAATGAATCACATCTTAGCATTTATTCTACCTCTTTAACAATGTTTCGTATAATCAAATACACTAATTAATTACCCAAGAAGGACTGACCTGCGATAAACTGTTTGAATTGCTGCTTTTTCAGCGGCTTAAGCACACTGTTTGCTTAGTTATCAAATCAATTCATTATACGAGTTTTTGCCAAATAGCAGTGATATAGATCACCCAAAAAAATGATTAGAATCACGCTCTTGCCTAGTAATTCCCCAGAGAATTGATCTAGTATGGAATTCTGTGCAATAAGAGAGTGAACACCACCTACGTTATCCGTCATTTGGTTGAAAGAGCGCTTTATATCAGGCAACTAACTCCTGATATAGAGAATGAAATTAACTACGAATTAACTCGCTTAGGATATATTTCCGATGCCGATTACGAAGCCCTTGAATTATTAATGGCTGAGATGGATGCGGGTAGAATCCGGTTAGTTCCTAGTGTTTAGAGCGTTACGTTAAGCATCACCAGCTAGACGGGAAATTTTTGTAAGTGCCAAAAGCCAGTTTTAGATTACCCTATAGAATTGATTTCATTTCATGGATGACTCAAACTCCTGAGGATAGGTTTGCCAAACTTCAGCAATGAAATCAGCAAGTTGATGGCGAGTATCAGAATTATCTTTTGGGTGATGATGTAAGTCTTCCAGTTGTGCGAATAGAGGAATGATTTCCGTATCCCAAACCAGTCGTAAAAACTTTGTGGGCCAAAGTATGTCAGGTCCTTGACGCAAATCATACAATCTGAGAGATTGAGGGAGAACCGAGGTTATGTCTTCATTCTCGCTAGAGGTTACAGCTAGCATTAAAGGGCGCAACCAGCAAATCTGCCGCCATTCAACGACTTCAATCACTTCAGCGTATAAATGGCGTGTTGCGTATTCTAAACAAACGATCTGGTGAGTCTGAATAATGCTCATTTTGTCACAATATTTTTCATAAAAACCACCCCTCGGTTGAATCTCAATCTGAGGGGATAACCTTAAGTATTTGCCGTAATCCAATACTAACAAGGATTACAGCATTTTAGAATTATTTTATTATAGGCACATCCGCCACCTTGGGCTAATTCAGCGTCATACTCTGATTAGTTGCACAATAGTCTCGACAATTAATCGCTTGTTCCGAATTGGCAACAGACGGATGAATGGTACATTTGAGACGATAATCATTGGTAAAAAATTGACAGTGGCTACAAGGGATTTGATGCATACGCTTAGCATTTGCCACACCGTCTTTAATCGCCAACCCGACTGTTACTAGGGTTATGATTACTATTGTCCACGCTAGACAAAAGCACAAGGGTATGAGAAAAGGCTGAATCGCCTGAATGAGGGGGTAGAGAACTTGAAACACAATTCTATCCTATCTGACAAATTAACCAACACTATTATTAAAACTAATCTGAATGATTAGTTTTGGGAATTATAGCAAATTTTGCCAGATTCGATCATCAGTACCGCAACATTGGCAGTCAAATATCTTACCAAGTTGCGGCTCATTGCAGTTGATAAGTAGGGGGGTGAAAGACGCTAAGGCTGTCCCCATTATCTTTAAAACGGAATATCATCTAAATCTTTCTGGGTATCGGGAACCGGGGGAACGTTTGGCACTGGAGAGGGTTCATAACTCGGCTGATCAATCGGCGATGAATAATCATAGTCCTGATCTCTCGGTGCAGATACAGGTGCCGGGGTTGGAGGGGCGGGACGCGATCGCATGGGAACAACATTCTCTGATTTCTTGGGTGATGATGGGATTGTTGTCGCCTGCATCGTTGGGGAAACGGTAGCCGTTTGTAGCCCCATGTCCGTATCTGCACCCAGTTTATGAACTCGATAAGTGGTTAATTCAGCCCGTTTTTCTTTAAATCCTTCGGGGCGCTCAATCGTATTCATACTCAGACGCCCTTCAAGGACGACAAGATCACCAACCCCATAGTTTTCCTTGATTTCTTGAGCCAAATTGCCCCAACCGACTACTTTGAGTGTTGCGGGTGGATCGTCGGATCGCATACTGGGGAACTGCACCAGCATTTGGGCAATAGGGGTTTGATTATCCGAGGTGTAACGCAGTTCTGGATCTTGAATAATTTGTGCCATCAAGACGCAGCTATTCATCGTTAATATCTCCTGGCGCTTTGGGTAATCGGTCTATTCATTGACCGTGACTGCTAGTTGAGTAGCGCTTATGTTTGGGACAATTGGTCGTTTCAAAAACCATATTCGCCCATTCTATCATTACTACTCCTGACCCAGCAGACGTATGTTGACCATTGAAAAAAGGAGTCCGTTGTTATTACTCAACGTCCTCCTTCTTTAATTTAGAACAAAAGTACTATATTGTCAGGGGGGAGAGAGTTTTGAGCCTGTAGGGGCGGGTTTCACAACTATCGTTTCTGACCTAACCCAGATGTGACTCAACCCGCCCCGCTTCCTCCATCAGCTTACCGTAACCCGCCTGGACTTAGACAGGCGATTCAGCTGTGGGCAGTTCCAGCCCTTGCTCTTGTTCGATGAACTCTTGCACATAAGTGCGATATTTTCTCAGATTTTCATCGACCCAATTGCGATCATCGCTGTTGGCAAAGACATGGACTAGCGGTTCTCCCGCATCCGGCAAAATCAACACCCAACTGTCTGTTTGCCAATCCACAATTTTCACCCCATCAATAAGTTCTAAGTCATCATTGGCATGGGTTTCGACTAAGTGGCGCATTAATGCTCCCTTGACCGTCCAAGGACAGCGCATGGTATAGGTTTTATGGCACACCCGAGGCAATTCGCTGCGAATCTGACCCAGGGATCGCTCTTGAATTGTCAGCATCTCAATTAACTTAGCGATGCAGAACATGGCATCAAATCCGGGATGGAGTTGCGGAAAAATAAAGCCCATTTCCTCAGAACCACCCAACACAACATTAGGATTAGTTTGAGAGGCTTCCATCAACGCCGCTGGATTCGCTTTAGTACGAATCACTCGACCATCATGACGACGGGCGATTTGTTCCACAGCACTGGAGGTATGAACCGGAACCACTACAGTACTGCGAGGATGAGCCGTCAGCATCACGCTAACCATCAGCGCGGTTAGGGTTTCCCCGCGCACGGGCATTCCGGATTCATCCACCAAGATCAGTTGTTCCCCATTGGCGGACACCTGGACGCCAAAATTACCTTTAAGGGCTTCCACCACTTGACCGAGTTGGGTGAGTAATCCTTCTCTTTCATCGGCGGAGAGGGACATTTGATTTAAACTGGCATTGAGGACAACCGCATCACAGCCGAATTTTGCCAACAAGACGGGGAGAACTGCCCCAGAAACTGCATAAGCATAATCAATCACTAATTTTGCGCCACTATTGCGAATCGCTTGCACATTTAAATACCGTTCAAAGCCGACGCTATAGAGATCGAGTAACTGACTGGGGTAGTTGACATTGCCAATTTCTGGAATCGGCGATCGGCGCAAGTCCTCTTTGAAGTAAGCCCCTTCAATTTTCTTCTCCTTGGCTTTGGAGATATTGATGCCGTGGGAATCAAAAATCTCGATCAGAATATAGTCGGGGCGATCCGGGTGTACCCGGACGTGAATTCCCCCAGCAACCGCTAGGGTGGGTACAACCAGACGGGCGATGGGGATGGCTGTGGCTTCCAAGTTCTGGACGTGAATCCCCACGGACATTAAGCCCGCAATTAGCGATCGCGATACCATGCGGGAGATACTGCGTTGATCGCGAGAGACGGTGATTTGAGACCCCGGTTTTAAGGTTGATCCGTAAGCCGCACCCAATTTGACGGCAAACTCTGGCGTAATATCAATATTCGCCAAGCCTTGAACGCCACGTTGACCAAAAAGATTCCGTTGCGCTGTACTCCCCCAAATCAGGTTCATGTTTAACATGGCACCCGATTCAATTTTCTTGCTGGGCCAAACCCTCACACTAGGGCTAATTTGGGCTTCTTCTCCCACGGTTGATAGAGAACCGACAACCGCACCTTCCAAGACATGGGCGCGACGATCCACCCTAGTGCCTCGGGAAATGACACAAGCCCGCAGATGGACTTCATCACCAATAATCGAACCATTCCAGAGAATCGGACGCTTCAGGTCAGCGTAAGCCCCAACGGAGACATTATCCCCAATCACGGTTCCGGCTTCAATATTCACCCCTGGACCAATGCGACAATTACTGCCAATTAGGGCTGGGGTTTCGATTTTAACCGTAGGATCAATGGATGTATTTTGTCCCACCCATAGTCCTGATCTGCGCTCTTCGTAAGCAAAATCAATCTCTACCTTTCTATCTAAGGCGTCGTAGTGGGATTCGCGGTAAGCATCGAGATGACCGACATCACACCAATATCCATCTGCGACAAAGCCATACATGGGTTCCCCTTTGTCTAAGAGTAGGGGAAACAGGTCTTTAGAAAAGTCAGATTCTGTGTTTTCGGGCAGGTAATCTAAGACAGACGGTTCTAAGATGTAAGTGCCTGTATTTACCGTATCCGAGAAAATCTCACTGGTTGAGGGTTTTTCTAAAAAGCGGCGAATCCGCATTTGCTCATCGGTAATTACCACCCCAAATTCCACAGGATTGGGGACACGGTAGAGAACAATGGTGGCTTTAGAGTTACGGCTTTTATGGAATTCAATGGCGGCTTTTAAATCAAAGTCGGTGATGCTGTCACCACTGATCACAATGAAGGTATCATCGAGTAATTCGGCAATGTTTTTCACGCAACCGGCAGTACCGAGGGGCTGCTCTTCTTCGACGGCATACGTCATTTGCACGCCAAAGTCACTGCCATCTTGGAAATAATCCCGCATTACATCGGGGAGGTAGTACAGTGTAGCAATAACTTCGGTGATATTATGGCGTTTGAGTAGGTTGATAATGTGTTCGGCGATCGGTCGATTGAGTACCGGCACCATGGGTTTGGGCAGATCACAGGTTAAGGGTCTCAGACGTGTTCCCGAACCGCCTGCCATCAGCACTGCTCGCATAAGTCCTCCTAAAAATTTTTGGCTTCACGGTGTTTGCACCGTATATTTTTCTATTTATTGTCTCGTTTAACTAAGCTAGCCCGGTCATGCTACAACTGAACTCTAATGGATAAATAGACTAGAACTGAACTTAATGCTACTTTGACTTGTAGTCGGGATCAATTCTACCTAGGGCTGAAATGTGGCATCTAAAAGGCTGAAAACGTTATTGTAAAAGTGATTCAAGGATTCGTATACTGCCAGATGTAACCGGAGACGTTTTGGGGGAGTTGGTCTAAAATGAGTGAATTAGCAGGTTCGCTTTTGCTCGGCTGAGGCTTTGCAGTCGGTGTGAAACAGTCCCTGATTCGGTTTCTTGGGGGTTAATTGGATGAAAGTATTAGTTTTGCTTGTGTTGGGGATTTATGGCTACGGTGTTTGGAAGTTGTGGACGGGGTTCAATCGGACAAACTTCTCTCGTAGCTTGCCTAACCGAATTTATTTGTCTTTGTTGTGGCCCGCTTTAATTGTGGCAAATAAGTCTTATCGGAAAAATTTTACCAGAGCGCTTAAAGGTCGGTAGGTTTTGCCAGAGAGTCAAAGTCTGTGGCTGATTGGTGGGACAAGTGAGAGTGTACAGTTAGCAGAGGCGATCGCGTCTCTAAATTTACCTTGTCTGGTTACGGTGACAACAGCCGCCGCCGAGTCCCTTTATCCTCAAACGCCAAATTTACAGATACAAGTGGGGCGCTTGAATACTAAGCAGATTGAGCAGCTTTGTCAACAGCAGCCTATTAGAGCCATACTTGATGCATCTCATCCCTATGCGGTAGAAATTTCCCGAATGGCGATCGCGACTGCACAACGTTACCAGATTCCCTACCTGCGTTTTGAACGTCCTGTCGTTCAAGGAGATGGGGGAGATCAGGGCGGGTTTAGTCACATCAGGGTGACAACAAATGATAATAGTGAAACCCGCCCCTACACATCGGTCAGGGCGGGTTTTGAACAAAGGTTATCATCAACAGCGAAACCCAATTCCCTAAACCCGCCCCTACAGACGAATAATGAACCATCTGTGATTAGCTTAGACAGTTTTGAAACCTTGGTGGCGGGTGACTATTTAAATCAACAACGGGTACTGTTAACCACGGGCTATAAAGTTTTATCCTTATTTCAAGACTGGCAAGCGCGATCGACTTTATTTGCCCGGATTCTTCCCGCCGTTACGTCTCTAGAGGCGGCTATAGCAGCAGGATTTAGTCGCGATCGCATTATTGCGGTACGCCCCCCTGTACCCTTTGAATTGGAAATGGCACTCTGGCGTCACTGGGATATTTCACGGGTGGTGACTAAGGCGTCTGGGGTAGCCGGGGGAGAGGCGACGAAGCGACAAGTGGCGGCGCAGTTGGGAATTCCATTAATTGTCATTGATCGTCCGGTGGTAATGTATCCACAGCAAACCAGTGATGTCGCCGTAGCGTTGAAGTTTTGCCAGAGATATTTAGGGATTGCTGAATAAGTATTGTGTGCAGCAATCCCTATTTATGAATGACTGAATCCTTATGTTGCCTTAATCCAACTGTTCAACCGGGTAAAAATGGATTGAGTCAACTGATTCAACTGTTGCTGGCGATACCACTTTTGAAACGCTTTTTCATAAGCGTCTCCTTGAAGTTGATAAGTATTCCACGTCTTCAAACCCAGTCCTGCTCCCCAAAACAAGAGAATATACAATGCCCAGGAAAGCTGACCCGCACTGAGCAGATTAATTACAACCAAAAAGCCATTAACGATAATATATTTGCCCAAACGCTGCTTTAATTGGCTGCGCCGATACTGTTCAAACTCCCGGCGCTTGTGCTGCTGTTGTTGCTGAAGCCGCCATTCCTGTTCCGCTAGTTGGAGGTTCGCTGGCGAGATTCCCAATTCAGCGGCAATTTCTACAAGCTGCGTCCGGGAAAACTCACCGCCATTGGCTTGACGGACGATCGCGAGATTCAGGATTTGCTGGAGTTCTTCTTGGTGATAAGACTGGATAGTGGTGGGTTCAGAAACAGACATGACCTAAATTAAGAGGATGAGTGGGCTGAAGATGAAAACAAAAAATAGTGGCACATTGAGGTTGTCCTTCCTCTATTATTATCAACCACACCTAGACAGACGGTACAGACTAGCTGATGTTCACAACCGAACCCCTGGGATCGGATTTTACGAAAAATAATGGTGGAACGGAAGTTTTACATTTCGTTACGATAGATTCAGACCCCAAGGAGGACACTATAAAAACAAAAACGTTTTCTTTGAGAGTAGATTTGAGGTAATTCGTATGAACGGTAGTATTCGTGTTGGTAATTTATTGGGGATTCCCTTTTATGTAAACCCCTCCTGGTTTTTGGTTCTCGCTTTGGTCACGTTTGAGTTTGGGGGATATCTCGGCGGATTTGCTGGATTGACAGGTCTCTTACCCTGGATGTTGGGATTCGTGGGGGCGCTGTTGCTATTTGCCTCGGTTTTAGCCCATGAATTGGGGCATAGTTTAGTCGCCATTCGCCAGGGCATTGAGGTGAAATCGATTACCCTGTTTCTCTTTGGGGGTCTAGCCAGCTTGGAGAAGGAATCTCAAACGCCAGCCGAAGCCTTCTGGGTCGCGATCGCAGGTCCTTTAGTTAGTTTAGCCCTTTTTGCCCTATTTACGGGTATCGGCGTGAGCAGCGGCGTCTCTGGTCCCTTAGCAGCCATTCTCAGTTTACTGGCTTCGATCAATTTAGTTTTAGCCCTATTTAACCTGATTCCTGGCTTACCTTTAGATGGTGGGAATATCCTCAAATCCGTGGTTTGGAAAATCACCGGGAATCCCTATCGCGGTGTTGTTTTTGCCAGTCGGGTTGGTCAGGTTGTCGGATGGTTGGGAATCAGCATCGGTATCCTTTCGGTCTTAGGTCTGAGTAACATTGGTAGTATCTGGACGCTATTAATTGGGGTATTCCTGCTACAAAATGCGGGGATGTCAGCGCAATCAGCTACCCTGCAAGAAAAACTCCAGGATCTCAAAGCTGAAGATGCGGTAATTCCAGAGAGTCCAATTATCTCAGCGGATCTGTCGCTGCGGGACTTTGCCAACAACTACATTATCGGCAAAAAAGAATGGCGCAAGTTCTTGGTGACTGATGAACAAGGACAATTGATCGGTGCGATCGCGGTTGATGATCTCAAAACTATCCCCACCTCGAACTGGACAACGACTCCAGTCAGCGAACTGATCAAGCCTGTGGAGTTGGATGCGATCGTCAAATCGGATCAGTCTCTGTTAGAAGTGATTACGCTGCTGGAACAAGGCAAATTTACTCAATTGCCGGTGGTGCGCGAAAATGGAGTCCTGGTTGGACTATTGGAAAAGGCATCAATTGTGAGTCTCCTAGAGAAGCGAACTCAAACCAATCCCGCTTAAACCGATTGGCGTCACTGAAATTAAAGACTTAAGCCTAATCCCTCGAATAAAGTTCGGGGGATTTATAATAGATGGGCATCCTGAATAAAATAAAAAACCCTCGTCTTATCAAAGATGTATTAGGAGGTTAAATAGTGATTCAGTGAAGACACAACTTAAGCGATTAATCTTTTGGTTACGAAAATTCTCAGTTCATTTCGTCGCTTATTTCTGGAAGTTACCCACTTGGTCAGTTGTGGTTGGAGCAACTGTTCTGGTCATTGGCGTGATCCTGATCACGGATGAGAACTCTCAACTCTCTAAAATTCTGAATAATGTTGAAGCTATCAGTATTTTTGCAGCGGTTGTTTTATTTTTAAAAGAAACGCCGAATCGAAAAAAACAATTCTATTACCAAGCTTGGCGCACAATAGACGCTGCCCATGGACGACAAACTAGCTATGCCCGGGTTCACGCCTTGCAAGATTTGAATGAAGATGGTGTGAGTTTGAGAGGACTCAATATTCCGGGAACAAATTTACAAGGTATCAACTTACCGAAAGCATTTCTCTATGAAGCTAACTTACAAGAAGCTAATTTAATTACCGCTGATCTGAGTAACAGTCACCTGGATAAAGCGAAACTTACTAAAGCGAAACTGAATGCCGCGAAACTCTCTGGTGCTTGCTTGATTGCCACAGATCTGAGTCATGCGGATCTGAGTGAAGTTAACCTGAGAGGTGCTGATCTGATTGATGCTAACCTGAGCCATGCTAATCTTATTGGTGCTAATTTAAAGGGTGCGGATTTGAGTCGGGCGGATTTGAGTCATGCTAACTTGAGTAGAACGGATCTGAGTCAAGCCGATTTGATGGATACTATCCTAAGTGACGCTGATCTGAGTGGGGCTAATCTGAGTTATGCTGACTTCAATAATGCGGATTTAAGTGATGCGGATTTGAGTGGGGCTAATCTGAGAAATACTGATTTTACCGATGCTAATTTAAGTGGTGCTAACTTAAGCGGGGCGGATTTGAGGGGGGCAGATTTGAGTGATGCTAATCTGAGTGATGTTAATCTGAGTGACGCTAATCTGAGTCAAGTTGATATCAGCAATGCTTATTTTGATGGCGTCAATATCCAACCCACTAAATTAAAAAAAAACGAAAATATTTTGTATCATCGAGAGGCTAAACGCAGGATTTAAAAAGGTGAATTTTCAGCAGTTTTTAAGTTATAGCAACCGCCATAGCGGTTAGGACACATCATTTATGTAGAGACGCGCCATGGCGCGTCTCTACAATGGTGCCGAAAGTCCTAATCGATGTGTCTACTGCTATAGTAGATTAGGGGCTGCTGAATAAGTCTTGTGGTGGGGAGAGGGAATAGGGAATAGGCAACACCTCAGCTTCGCTCGGTGTGTCATGGGCAATCGTAATATCTATATGGATGCGATCGCGTCCGTTATCAACCACTATCAACCACTACCCTTGATAGTTGAAACCTTTCCCAGCAATCGAATTAAAGTTATTCCAGTTAACCCTGCAACTAACATCCACGTTACCCCTAAACCCAGAACTTCGCTGAGAAACATCTGGGTGAAGCGGCGCAAAAGTCCGCCGACAATCCAACCTACAGTTAAGCCGATTGCCCAGTATAGAGTATTGGCAAAAATCCATCCCCAAGCTTTGCTAACATACTGTCTGAGAACCCACCATTGTGCCATTCCCAGGATTAGCCCCAGAGTTGCACCATCGACGACTCCATACACCAACCGAGGGAAAAGACGCATCGTTCGGGGAGCAAACCAACCGATGACTCCAAAGGAACTCAACCCCATGACTCCCCAACCGAGGAGACTGGCAATAATCCACCACCAGGCGGAGGAAAGGTATCGTCTCAAGACTAGCCATTGGGCGAATCCGATTATCGTCCCGCCAATGATCCCCTCAATCATATTAATATCGGGTCTTTCTCCAATCTCGATCCAAAATAGACTTGCCACAAAACCCAACAGCGTCACCAATAGCCACTGCAACCAGACGCTACAGCTAGTTTCGATGGGTTTGATTGGGGATTGATAGTTAATGGTTACTGGCACACCAATGACAACGATTCAGAACAGCGCAAAAATATCTAAGGAGTCGCCTTAGATCTGTAATATATATATTACTAGGTATTACCGCCTCCATTGCCTCTCACAAGAGGAGACTAAAGCATAATCATGAAGATTGTCTTTAAAAAACTCTGGGTTTTTTAAAGTTTTGATGAAGATCAGCTTAAATTTATTTTTCCAGATAAAACGGGAAATTTTCGATTATTATGGGTTTAGAAGTATCAATTAGGTTTCACACATCTACCAATGGATAGATTAAAGTCTTTTAAGTCTTTGAGTCTGGTAACCGGGGTATTCACGACAATCTGGGTAATGGGGATCGGCTGGCAACCCCCGCTACAAGCCCAGTCTAATGAAGATGTAAACGTTTTAACTGCCCAGCTTTCACCATCGCGCGATCGCGGCGCTGGGTTGCGCGGTGCTGGATGTGGCGAAGCAACGATTACCCCCTTGATGCCTACTAACGATCAGGGGGTTTATTTAGTGGCGCTGAACTCGCCCGCAACACTTTCATGGCAAGTACCGGAAACCACTGTCACCTCCGCCGAATTTCTCCTGGTGGATCAGAGTTGGAATCCAGTTTATCAAACCATGATTGAGATTCCTGAAGCAGGCGGTGAGGTTGAAATCACGCTTCCCAATGATCTTTCTCTAAAAAGGGAAACAGATTATTACTTCCAGTTTGCCTTAGTCTGTGATGCGGCTGATCGCACCAAAGATAATGCCATCCAAGGCGCAGTGCAGTTCACCGCCCCCGATGCTTCCACCCCAGAAGAATAACGATCATCACTGAACCCGATTCATAGAACCTAGACACTTCAAGGTGTGCAATTTATGAAAGAAGCCTTTATTTCTTATTCCCGGCGCAATAAGGAATTTGTGCTGAAACTGCGGGAGGCATTTAAAAACGCTAACCGTGAGGTTTGGGTGGATTGGGAAGGCATTCCCCTAACCGCTGATTGGCGACAAGAAATCTACCAAGGAATCGAAGAATCGAATAATATCGTCTTTGTGATTAGCCCAGATTCAGTGGCATCCAAAGAGTGCGGTGTCGAAGTAGACTGTTCCCTAAAACACCATAAGCGAATTCTGCCGATACTATATCTGGATGTTGACCCAGACGCGATCCATCCAGAGATGAGAGAACTTCCCCAGATTGATTTTCGCGAAGGTACGGATTTTGAACAGGCGTTTGCAGAACTGCTGCAAGCCATTGACACGAATAAAGAGGATACCCAAGAACATACGCGCTTGTTAGTGCAAGCCATGGAATGGGAAAAAAAAGGACGCAATACTAGCCTCCTATTAAGCGGAAGTGAACTGACATCAGGAGAATCCTGGCTGGTGTGGAGTTCAGAACAAAAACCTTTTCCTACACCTCTGCATCGGGAATACGTTGGACTCAGTCGTCAATGGGTCACTCGTCAGGCAAAACGATCCATTATTGGAGTTAGCTTGGCGCTGGGTGTGTCTACTCTCTTAGGACTTGTCGCGTTCTGGCAATATCAGCGATCGCAAAAACTTTTTGTCCAAGCCCAGCAAGAACAGCTTATTGTCCAAAGTACCACCTCCGACGCTTTATTTGTTTCCCAGCAAAAATTTCCTGCCCTTTTAGAATCCCTAGAGGCGGCTAAAACGCTGCAACAAGCCAACTGGGTTAGCCGAGAACCTCAACTTCATTCAACGATTTCCACGGCGTTACTTCAGTCTGTCTATTGGGTGAATCAATCGAATCAATTAGACGGGCATACAAATAAAGTTCGCAGCGTTAGTTTTAGCCCCGACGGTGAACGTATTGCCTCGGCTAGTAGTGATCATACGGTTAAACTCTGGCAGCGAGATGGGAGTTTAATCAAAACCCTAGAAGGGCATCGCGATCGCGTCCGAGAGGTCAGCTTTAGCCCTGATGGTGAAATGATTGCTTCGGCTAGCCGGGATGGGACGGTAAACCTGTGGACAAAAGACGGGGCGAAGCTACATAGCATTAATGCCCATGATAATGATATTTACGATGTCACTTTTTCCCCCGATAGTCAAATCATTGCCTCAGCCAGCCAGGATGGGACAGTAAACCTATGGAGTCGAGAGGGTGAACTCCTGAATTCCTTAACTGGACATAATGCCCCAGTTATCAGTGTCAGCTTCTCGGCTGACGGTCAACAGTTGGCATCGGCTAGCGCCGATCAGACGGTGAAACTCTGGACAATCGAGGGTAAAGAATTACAAACCCTGACAGGACACCAAGGAGAGGTCACAAGTGTGAGTTTTTCCGGGGATGGTCAACTCATCGCCAGCGCCAGTCAGGATAAAACAGTGAAACTCTGGACGATTGAGGGGGAAGAACTGCAAACGCTAACGGGTCACACTGATGGCATCTGGCAGGTGACATTTAGCCCGGATAGTCAACGCCTTGCCACCAGTAGTAAAGACAAAACCATCAAACTCTGGAATCGGGAGGGAACCCTACTCAATACCCTCACCGGACATAGCAGTCAGGTATTTGGGGTGGATTTCAGTCCAGATGGGCAAACTCTAGCATCAGCGAGTGATGACACAACTGTGAAACTCTGGAAACTAGACAATCCCTTCGTCAAAACCTTGCCCCAATCCGGTATTAGTCCCAGTTTCAGCCCCAATGGAGATTTAATCGCGATCGCATCCGGAATCGATGTCACTCTCTGGAGTCCAGACGGCAAGAAATTAAACACCCTATCCGGACATAAAAATTGGGTGGAAAGTGTCAGTTTTTCTCCCGACGGTGAAACCATTGCCTCAGCCAGTGATGACCAAACCGTGAAACTCTGGACAAAAGACGGGAAAGAATTACAGACGCTAAACGGGCATGAGGGAATCGTCTGGACGGTACAATTTTCTCCCGATGGAGAGTATCTTGCCTCAGGGAGTCAAGACCAAACCGTGAAACTCTGGACACCTGATGGTGAACTGGTGCAGACTCTCAAAGGTCATCAGGGTATGGTGTTAGATGTCAGCTTCAGCCCGGATAGCCAAACCATTGCCTCCGCCAGTACCGATGGCACCGTGAAACTGTGGCGTCTAGATGGAGAGACGTTGCATGCAACGTCTCTACAGACGATTGAGGGACATGACGCCGCCGTTGGTAGTGTCAGCTTCTCCCCCGATGGTCAAATCATTGCCACCGCCAGTGATGACCAAACCGTGAAACTCTGGACAACTGAGGGTAAGTTACTCCAGACTCTGGCAGGACATCGCGATCGCGTCTATCGCGTCACCTTTCGACCCGATGGTCAGTTCCTGGCTACTGCCAGTTTAGATGGTACCGTGAAAATTTGGACGCTAGATGGCACAGAAGTCGTTACCTTGAACGGACATCAAGCGGGAGTAGACCATCTCAGTTTCAGTTCCGATGGCAACACCCTGGCATCTACGGATAGAAACGACACCATGATTCTCTGGAATTTAGAGTATTTGGATGACCAATTACTCAACAATCTCATCGCAGCGGGTTGTAATTGGGCAGGAGACTATCTGCAAACCAACTCGAATTCCCTTTGTAAGAAGTTATAAGTGAAGAATAAAACTTACGGCAGCGGATGATGTAACGAAGGACAAATGACGAAGGACAAATGACGAAGGACAAATAACAAAACATGGCTGAAATTTTTATTTCCTACTCCTCCCCCGATAAAGACGCGATTCAGAGACTCTATGACGCCCTCATCCGGGAGAAACGAGATATTTGGCTGAATTGGGAAGAAAGTCCTCTAACCCAGACTGAACCAGAAATAGAAGCCGCCCACACCTGTATTTTCTTTATTAGTCCCCATGCGATTCAATCGGAACGCTGTACTCAAGAATTGGAGTACGCAATTCAACGCTGCAAACGCATTATCCCAATTGTGCTGCGGGATGATCAACTCAAAGGCGTACATCCAGAATTAGCTAGACTCAACTGGGTATTCTTCCGCGAAACTGATAATTTTAATGGGTCATTGGAGTCTCTACTCAAAACCCTGGATACCGATTTAGACCATATTAAGAAACATACCCGCTTGCAACAACTGGCGAAAGAGTGGGATAAGAAACAACGCAATAACCACCTTTTACTCCGAGGAAGTGAACTCGAAGCCGCCGAACAATGGTTCACCACCAGCGCGGAAATCGAACCCAAACCGACCCAACTTCAGCGAGAGTATATTGATGCGGGACGCCAAGCCAGAACCCGTGGTCAAAGACGACTTCTCGCTGGCGTGAGTGTGGCGTTAGGCGCTTCGGTTATTTTAGGGGGAGTGGCATTCGTTCAATATTTAAAAGCCGAACGACTAAGGATGCAAGCCTATACCGGGCAGATTATTAGCCACAGTAAAACCGCAGAAGCGTTGTTTGCGTCTGGTCAAGGCTTTGAAGCCCGATTAGAAGCCCTGAAAGCGGGACGTAAACTGCAAAATGCTAACTGGAGTCAAAAGGATACTCAGTTAAACGCCAATGTGATCACCGCCCTGCAACAAACGGTGTCTTGGGGTAGAGAACGGAACCAATTAGAGGGTCATACGGACAGAGTATGGGATGTCAGTTATAGTCCCGATGGTGAATGGATTGCTACCGCGAGTAATGACCAAACCGTAAAACTTTGGCGTCCAGATGGTACATTAGTTCGTACCCTCACCGGACATACTCAGCAAGTCCGGGGCGTGAGTTTCTCTCCAGATGGGCAAACCCTTGCCAGTGGCAGTTTCGATGGGACGGTTAACTTGTGGAATCAAGAGGGAACCGTGATTAAAACCATCGCCGCCCATGACAATGCAGTCAATAGCGTCAAGTTTAGCCCTGATGGTAAACTCCTCGCCACCGCCAGTAATGACCAAACGGTGAAACTTTGGCAGCCAGATGGCACGTTGGTGGGTACTCTAGACGGACATCAGGGTGAGGTTTATGGCGTGAGTTTCTCTCCAGATGGTGAAACCTTGGCGACGGCGAGTTGGGATGGTACAGTCAAGGTTTGGACGCTAGCGGGTGAACAACGGTTAACCCTGACGGGTCATGAGGGTGGCGTTAGCGGGGTGAGTTTTAGTCCCGATGGGCAAATTATTGCTTCAAGTAGTACAGATAATACGATCAAACTCTGGGGTCAAGACGGCACCCTGATCACCACGCTTACGGGACATGAAAACCAGATCAGGGGCGTGGTTTGGAGTCCCGATGGGCAAACTCTCGCCTCCAGTAGTGATGACCAAACCGTGAAACTCTGGAATCGAGAGGGTCAACTGCTGACAACGCTAACTGGACATCAGGGTGCGGTTTATGGGACGAGTTTTAGTCCCGATGGGCAGACTCTGGCGTCGGCGAGTTTAGATAAGAGTGTAAAACTGTGGCAACTGGGTGAACGTCAGCTTGTTGATACGCTTCAGGGACATCGGGATTCGGTCAATAGTGTCCGGTTTAGTCCCCAGGGGAATTATTTGGCATCCGCGAGTTCAGACAAGACGGTGAAACTCTGGCAAAGTGATGGGATAGAGTTAGCAACGCTGCAAGAGAATAGCGATCGCGTCTATGATGTGAACGTTAGCCCCGACGGTGAGACGCTTGTCACGGTGGGTAATGACAAACGGGTGCGCTTGTGGAACCCAGAGGGGAAACTCCTGAAGACTTTGCCAGGGGAAGACAATCTAGAGGATGGACATCGCGATCGCATAAATCGGGTGAGTTTTTCTCCAGATGGCGAAACCATTGCCACAGCGAGTGAGGATGCAACGATTAAATTATGGAATCGCAATGGAACGCTACTGAAAACCCTCGAGGAACATCGTAGTGGCGTCAATGATATTAGTTTCTCCCCCGACGGTGAGATCATTGCTTCAGTTAGTGATGACAACACCGTGATTTGGGATAAAACTGGCACAGTCCTCTCATCATGGCAGGCAGATGATGAAGCGATCAAAGCCGTGAGTTTTTCCCCTGACGGTGAGACAATTGCCATCGCCAGTGAGGATAAAACCGTGAAACTCTGGAATAAAGACGGCGTTTTGCTACAAACCCTAGAAGGTCATGATAATCCAGTTTATGCGGTAGCATTTTCTCCTGACGGTCAAACCATTGCATCCGGAAGTTTAGACGGGCAGATCAAACTCTGGCAACATGATGGCACGCCAATTGTCACCCTTAAAGGGCATCAGGATGAAATCAGAGGGTTGAGTTTCCACCCCGATAAGCAAACACTGGCATCTGCCAGTTTGGACAACAGCATCATTTTGTGGAATTTGGAGGATGTTAATCAAACCGTTCTCGATAATCTCCTGGTTCGCAGTTGTGATTGGGTAGGGGATTATCTGAAGACTAACCCCAATGTAACAGAGCGCGATCGCGCCCTTTGCAATTAATTAAAGGCAGAGGGCAGAGGGCAGAAAGGAACCTGGCGCGTGATCCTTCGCTAGTCGAACATAATCATAATATTGTGTAGGGGCGGGTTTAGGGACTTTGTTTTGGCTAGGGTAAGCAACTGTAACCAAATACTTGCCCAAAGCTACCCATATTTTGACTTTTTGGGTAAGTTTTAATGTCGCGCCATCCGTTCTATTACGTCGCTAAGGCTATTAGCGCCCAACTCCAGTCGTTTTATCTTTAACCA
>NZ_JAVJTO010000020.1:0-52173 GCF_040220235.1 Coleofasciculus sp. B1-GNL1-01 | reverse complement strand
TTAACCGCTCTGCTTGTCGATCTAGATTATCTTTGTTTTGGGCGCTGGAAACTCTTGCATAAATACAAGCTATCAAGTCAGGTTTCAAGTTGTCCTCAATCGCCTCCGAAGTTATGATAATCGTACCAGACGGCAATTGATAACCTGTCAAATTTCCTTGTTTCCACCACCTCCAGGCAGTTCGATAACTGATTCCTGCTTTTTTGGCATAGTCTGATAATTTCATGTCTATACATTACCAAATCTGACTATATCTGACTATCTTGTTATTGAAACTTTACAATACCAAGTTACCGTCTAATGTAGAACTTTCTTTTTCCCCATTTCCCCCATTTCCCCCATTTTCCCCCACCCCAAGACTCCCTCTAGCAGCCCCTAACTAACCCAATTCATTAACCGGGAAGCGATCCAATAACTGAATGGCTCGAATAGCATTCCGTTTTAAGACATCCGATAGGAACGGTACATGAGGAATTTGAGATAGAAAATCGACCGTGCGGCGCAACAATCTGACAATATCCCCTTCATCTAAACTGGTATCCTCACAAAGCTGTGTCCATTCCACACCCAATGCCCATTGCTCAACTAACCCAATTAAATCCCGTTCTAACCAAATCGGCAGAGCCACCTGATAACGACGTTGGACTTGAAACAACTGACGGCGAGTTTGTTTTAAACTATCTAATGCTTCCAGTACGGGTTCTGAAGGGGGATAATTCGTCCAGCTATCCGGACGTGGCGTTTCCGTCACCAAAGCGCAGGCGCAGGCGGCTAAGTGGTGCGGATCTAACTGATCAAACGCACTAGACATCAACGCTAACCCCAACCACAGTTCGTTATCTCCGCGAATCGCTGCGGCTGCTTGCCCTAATGATGTCGGCTTAACATCTTCCAGACAACCAAATGTCCTTAAAATTTCGATCAGGTTGAGAAATTCTTGCCAGTGCTGAGCTTGATTTTCTCGGTAAAGGGTTTGACGCTCATTGATTTCCTCTTGTAGAGCTAAACGGCGTTTATGACGCTTAATCAGTTGAGACGGATTCCCCCATTGTCGCACCAGATGATCTTCGAGTTGGGCTTTTACCGCATCCATTCGATGCTGCTGCGCCTCAACTTCAGGTGCGACCATGGGTTCTATATCAGTGGGAATTTGAGCCGCGATCGCTTCGGTGTCTGGTGTCCCCCGTCTCGTTTGACCGGGCTTGAGTGTGAGTTCAGCGGGTGGGTTCAGCACACTTAAATCAATCATTTCTAACCACCCATGCACCCCAACCAAATCGGCGGTTGTGGCTATATACCAGCGATTATCGGCACTTAAGCAGACTAAATAAGGGGATTGTCCCCGCCCTTTTTCCTTCGCGACTAATATCGCCGGAATCGGTTCCGGAACTGGAATATACTTGCCCTTGAGCGAAAGTAGCGTACCCAAGGGCGCTTCAGGGATAATTTGGGCAATTTCCGCCACTTGTGCGGCTTGAGCTTGCCGTTGTAGGGTTTTGAGTAATCGCCGTTCTTCTTTGAGCCGTTCCTTGAGTTTTTCGTATCGCCCCAGGGCGTTTAAGTCAACGGGTGCTAGTTGAATATCTAATTTTGCCAGTTCTGTGGTTAACTCCGTAATCGCTTGTTGCTGGGGTTGGAGGTACAGTGTCGCCAGGTATTGTGCAAAACTGCGTTCCACCAACTCCTTGGCTTCTGGAAGGGTGTGGGTTTGGAGTAAGTTCAGCACCATCCCGTAGTTGGGCGTAAACTGGCTGACTAAGGGATCAGCCTGACTGGTGGCGAGATACGCCGCTTCCTTTGCTCCTTCAAACGGCGTCTGTAATGTGACCACATAACCCGTGGCATCCATCCCCCGGCGTCCGGCTCGACCTGCCATTTGCAGAAATTCTGATGCTGTCAGCAGTCGGTGTCCGCGATCGGTTCGTTTGGAGAGGGTAGAAATCACTGTCGTGCGAGCGGGCATATTAATTCCCGCTGCTAGAGTTTCAGTGGCAAACACCACCTTAACCAACCCTAATTGAAACAGTTCTTCTACAAACCCCTTCCAAGCCGGTAAAATCCCCGCATGATGGGCAGCAATGCCGCGATACAAGGGGGCTACTTGTCCCGCCCGACCCGCTTCTGGATTCCGACGTAAAAATTCGTCAATGCGCTGTTTCAATTCAGCCGCTTCTTTGGCATTCACCAGAGACAACTCTCCCAACTCCTCCACCGAGCGATCGCAACCGCGACGAGAGAAAATAAAATAAATCGCAGGTAACATATCCCGTTGCTGGAGTTGCGCCAGCACAAAGGCATTACTGGGGCTTTCTGGGCGTCCCCCCCGTCCTCTCCCTTTTTTGCGTTTTGGTTTGAGACGAAGATTTAACTTCGTTTGGCTAGAGTCTAGCAGGGGAAAAATGCCCTTCGGGTTGGCAAAGCTGAATTGTAAGGGAACCGGTCGAAAGTCGGAATAAATGCGCTCGGTTGCGCCATGAACTAAGTTCAACCAGTCCGTTAGTTGATCGGAATTCGCCACCGTAGCGGATAGGGCAACAAGCTGAATTTCTGGAGGACAATAAATAATCGACTCTTCCCAAACCGTACCCCGTTGTCGGTCATTCATATAATGGCACTCATCCAAGACCACCGCTTCCACCCCTTCTAGGGACGTACCAATTTCCCCAATGCGTGTGCCGTACAGCATATTGCGGAAGATTTCCGTGGTCATCACCAAGATTGGCGCGTCCCGATTAATGGAAACATCGCCCGTAACCAGACCCACATTTTCCGCACCAAACGTAGCACGAAAATCTCGCAGCTTCTGGTTGGAGAGGGCTTTTAAGGGAGTGGTATAAAAAACTCGCCCTCCTCTTGACAAAGCGCGGTAAATAGCATACTCCCCAATCAACGTTTTCCCAGAACCTGTGGGGGCGCAGACAACAACCGAGCGATTCGCATTCAGCGCCGCGATCGCTTGGAGCTGAAATTGATCCAGAGGAAACGGAAACAGATTTTTGGGGTCAAGGTCTATCTTCGGGGTCGAAACGTTCACACTCGCTCTTTCCAATAGGTGACGACAGGGGGACGGGACGAAAAACACTGTACCCAACTGGGTTCAGTGTGCAGTAGTTCTATTTTGACATCCTCCTGAATGGATTCCTGACATTGGCATACCAATACTGCTCTGATACAGCGCTAAGTAGGTGGACTTTCATTAAAGTTAACGGTTGAGATTAGGGAACAGGGAACAGGGAATAGTAAAGAATGTCCTTTCCCTGCCAAGGTAGCTGCTATAGCTGCTATAACTTCTAAATCGAATTTTTTCTGCCCCAGCTTCCCCAGCTCCCCCATCTCCCTCATCTCCCTCATCTCCCTCATCTCCCTCATCTCCCTCATCTCCCTCATCTCCCCAAGCCCCCGCCCATCCTACTCCCAATTTTAGGGTTTGTCCTGATTTGCACGCTGTCGATTGGAAAAAAGGCTGTAGCAACTTGGACACGGAGATCTACAAGCGATGTGCAACAACAGAAGCAAGTTTTCACTAGCATCCTACTTTAGGGGAAAACGTGAAAGCGTAGTCATTTTATCCAATCAATCAGCCAAGCGTCTTACGTTTGATGCTAAGGGCAACGATGACAATCGCGGCAGCGGTCGCTAAATGGTGATTCACCAGGTAAGCCCCTGAATTCTAGTGAGCATCAAGCTAGATTTAACCCAGTTTGATTCAGTTATTCGGAGCAGATAGAGCAATTGAAGGTAAAGCCTAAACAGTAACCCAGCTTCTCAAGCTGGGTTTTCGCTTATCGGAAAGCCGATCAATTTTTTCCCGGTCTCTTTGCCCCAGACGTAGACGACTACGGCTGAAATATGCACCCTGCACCTGGTATCCCCGTTCCCCTGCTTCCCGACACCGGGCTGCCGGGATTTTTAATAAAATTTAACAATCGTCAAACAGTTGCGGTTATCATCCATGCGTGTATAACTGAGCTTATCGGCAATTTTTTGCATGATAGCCAATCCTCGCCCTCCTTCAGCCTGGTCATTAGGCAAGGACGACGGAGTGCGGAGTCGCCGTTCAAAATCAAAAGGCGCTCCAGAGTCCCAAACCCGTATCTCTAGGCGTTGGGGCGATTGCGCCAAAATCACCTCAACCTCAATGGAAACGCTGGGCGGTAAGTCTTTGTGGGCATATTTCACCGCGTTCGTGTATCCTTCCGCAAGCGCTAGTTTGCACTGTAACCAGACTTTTGTTTCGATTGAGGAGGGGTGAAGCTCCCCAAACCAGGATAAAACCTGGTCTAACGCATTCAGGTCGGAAGGAAATTGCTTGCTAAATGTTTGAAGCTCTCTCAACTGCTCAAAGCCTTTCACATCAACGACATCAAAGCCAGAATTAAAATGAACAGATACTCCCTGTGAAAAAATCCAGTCTACCCTAGATTTATCCCTTGCTCTACCATTTATTCACTGACATTGCGATCTTTATCACTTTCTCATGAAAGTACCCATAGCTTCATCGAGTCTTTCTTCTTGTTGTAAGCGCGTGCATCTGCAATCTCCTTGAGTGACTTGTATTATCTCGATGCCATGACCCAAATTCTAATTATTGATGACGACCCTGCCATTCAAATACTGCTGAAACGGACGCTTCATAACCAAGGTTATGACGTCACCATCGCTAGTAACGGCGAAGAGGGTCTTGAACTTGTGCAGCAGTTGCGTCCGGCGTTGGTCATTTGTGATTGGATTATGCCAAGGATGAACGGACTAGAAGTCTGTCGTCAAATTAAGGCAACCCCAGCACTATCCACGACTATGTTTATCCTGCTGACCTCTCTCGGTTCCGTTGGGGATCGCGTCAAGGGACTGGATGCTGGGGCGGATGACTTTATCTGTAAGCCAATCGAAATCGCTGAGTTGCAGGCGCGAGTACGTTCCGGCTTGAGATTGCATGAACTAAGCCGCGATTTGCAGCACCAAAAACAGTTGCTGGAAATGGAACTCGCAGAAGCGGCGGAGTACGTCCGTTCCATTCTGCCAGACCAGATGACTGAACCGCCTGTGACTATTGAGTCTCGATTCATTCCATCTCGGCAATTAGGAGGTGATGGCTTCGATTACTACTGGTTGGATTCAGAACACCTGGCAATTTATCTGTTAGATACGGCTGGGCATGGCTTGAGAGCCGCTTTACCAACGCTTTCGGTGTTAAATCTATTGAGATCACGCACCCTGCCGAATATTGACTATTACCAACCCAGCGACGTTCTGCGAGGGTTAAACCAAACCTTTCAGATGACAGCACGCAACGATAAATACTTTACTATCTGGTATGGAGTCTATAATCGGGCAAAGCGTCAACTTGTTTATGCCAGTGCTGGACATCCACCGGCTGTCTTATTTTCGGGTAAGCCATCGTCTAGTCGGGAGGTCAATCTCTTGAAGACAACGGGACTGCCTGTAGGTATGCTGCTTGAGGCTGAGTATGTTGATGATAGCTGCGACGTCAGCGAATCCAGTTCCCTTTACATTTTCAGCGATGGGATTTACGAGATTCACCAACCTGATGGTAATATCTGGGGACTTGACTCATTCGTCAAACTTCTGGGTGAGTGTAGAATAGATAGCTCGTGTAATCTAAACTCGATCTTAGAGGGCGTTGACATATTAAACCCCAAAGACTTTTTCGATGATGATTTGTCTTTGCTAGAAATTAACTTTGACTAGATAGGCTCCCCGACTTCCTAAGCTGGCGAAGGAACGGCTGACGTCGGGGTTTCCCGCCCTCAATTTGGGTTGACTCTCCCCTTTAAGTTAAAATGGCACGCTCAGCATTTTTGGCTCAATAAAACCTTGATATACCGTAGTGGCTTGACCCAGCTAATTTGGTGCAATAGATTGGGTTCGTAGTGAGGGAACCTCAGCCCTCTCCAGATAGGCGGAGAGAGAACTAAAGTTCTCACTACAAACAAAGTCCTATTTTAGGTGGGTCACGCCAGTAGGGTGGGTTGAGCGAAGTCGAAACCCACCAGCATACCAGTCAGCGCCATTCGCATTAAGTTTTGTAAATAAGCTGTTCGGCATTTAAACCTTAATATCAATAACGGCGAAAGCCTTGTAGTGCGTTTAGCGAAGCCATGCCGCAGGCTTTGCATCTTGCTCGCTACTAATACCCATGTCAAAATTCCCCAAACGGATTGGGTATTAGCCATAGAACCCCATATTTGCATAGAAGAGTTTCCCGCCAAGGATTTGCATTCCTGGCGGGTTGTTACTAAAAGGTGATCAGTTACTTAGGAGCTTAACACTCCCCCTTCCGCACGGGGATTCTTACTGGGCTTCGCCAAATTGGGCTAACCCAGAGAATTATGCACTAGAAGAGACAGCCTCCTCAAACGCTTCTCGTGTGGGAAAGATTTCAAACACCCGATCCATGCTTGTCAGTTCAAATAACATTTTGATCTGTTCGTTGACTGAACAAACAAAGAGCTTTCCCCCAGCAGCACGAACGGTCTTAAGGGCAAGAACTAGCGCCCCTAAGCCCGAACTATCCATAAAGGTAACGTCTTGAAAATCAATCAATACGATGTCGGCATTCGATTGCACAAGGTCGCTAATCTCTTGACGAAATTGACCGGCTTTTGTGCCATCTAAGATACCAGAGGGTTGAACAACTTTAACCACAGGACTCATATACTACTTATGACTGCCGTTACAGAAATATCCAGACCTTGCCAGTATAGCCGCGACAATTCAAATCAGCCAAACTTTTGGACTGAGAAGAGATGTCGTTTTTAGGCAGTTTTTATCCTCTGGAGAGATTATAGAGATATCTCTCTTGAGTAACTTCATTCTGTTTTCCTTGGATCAGCTATCTGCATTGGTCAGGGATGGGATGTATCTCAACTTGGGCAGAGATACGTCACTCCTTACCGAGTCCAGCCGTATCCATCCGGATTTTTTCGGTAAGCACGTTTACTTTGACGCTCCCTTCGCTAAAAGCGAGGGATTCTTGGGCTGAATATTGCCGTTCAGGTTTCCCTTACTGTGGTCTTATACACTCATGTCTACGGTATGCTCCGTACTCCTCAAGCGTGAATTTCCGTCCGCCCGACGGTATGTACAGATACTACCATCTTTTCTGGCAATTCATCCCGCCACTAAACGTGAAGGACGTCTTACCGGATTAGATCAAATCTGAAGACTGTTGAGGTTTGAATAGATGACTTTTGACATCCAAGGTAGCGACAACCTTGATCTCAGGGGTAAAGGACTTGGTAAGCTTCAGTAAGGATATTACTAAATTGGGCAATGACAGACCAAGTTTTGATTCTGGGAGGACGAGGACGTATCGGCAGCAATGTTATGCAAGATCTCATTGCCCATACCCAAGCACAAATTACGATTACAGGGCGTCACAGGGCATCAGAGACAGCATTTTCGCCACAGGTTCAACCGCAGGTGCAGTTTCTCACCCTAGATTTAGCCGATCGCGATGGGTTAAGGGATGCGATCGCGTCTCATAATCTGGTTATCCATTGTGCGGGTCCTTTTCTCTATCGCGACGCCTCGGTTCTCAAAACCTGCATCGAGATGGGCGTAAATTATCTGGATGTAAGTGATAATCGTACCTTTATGCACAAAGCCTTCGCCTATCACGAAGCAGCAGCGGCGGCGGGTGTCACGGCGATTATCAATACTGGGGTTTTTCCGGGAATCTCCAATAGCATGGTGCGTCAGGCGGTGGAACAATTGGATCAGCCAGAAACCATTCACCTGAGTTATGGCGTAGCGGGTTCCGGTGGCGCTGGCGTAACCGTTCTGCGAACCACGTTTCTAGGGTTAACAGAACCCTTTGAAGCGTGGATTGATAACCAGTGGCGTCAGGTAAAACCCTATAGCGATCGCGAAACGGTTCATTTCCCTCAACCTTATGGCAAGGTTGGCGTCTATTGGTTTGATGTACCCGAAACCGTTACCCTTGTCAATTCCTTCCCCGTGAAAACGGTGATCACCAAGTTTGGCTCAATTCCCGATATTTATAACCACCTCACTTGGATCACCGCCCATCTGTTTCCCACCAATTGGTTAAGGAAACCCGAAAATATCGAGTATTTATCCCAACTCAGCTACCGCATGACCCAATTTAGCGATCGCATCAGTGGCATTGGAATTGCCATTCGCGCTCAAGTCACAGGTTACCAGGCTGGCAAACCGATCACGATTGTCTCCACCTTGGTACATGAAAATACGGCAGCGGCGGCTGGTGCGGGTACAGGCAGCATTGCCCAGTGTATCTTGGCAGGTCAACTCAGTAAACCCGGTGTTTGGTCGGTTGAACAAGCGCTGGCAACGGAGTTATTTGTACAAGCGATGCAACGTCGAAATATCCAAATTTATTCGCAAACGACCCCACTGACCTAAAACTTTAACGTTATTTGTTAGAGTTGATATATTTTTGGAAACTTGCGAGGAAATGAATTATTCAATTTTTATTATTTTGTACCTAACAATATTTCGTTTTATTTTTTTGATTGATAGAACCAGAAAATCTTGGGCTTTTTCCGGAGTTCTAAGCTAAGCTTAGTATGGTTTAAAAGTATTACAGATGTAAAAATGAGTGTAAACTCTTAAGAGTTTTTTAGTTTAGGCATGGTTGTTAATCACGCCCGAACATTAAGAAACTTATAGGATTACTTCTGTATAACTAAACACCTAGATAAATGAAGAACACATCTCATTAATCTATCCTAAAAGTAAGGAGCAAATGTGTTAGAACTAAAACGCGATAAACTAGGACAACTCAGCAGCATTGAATCCTTCCGAGCGATTGTGGAAGGCATGACAGACGCTTTAGGGGACAAGGCTACAGCCGTAGCACTGACCTCTGCGGGTCGGAAGCACGGTAAGGAAGTTGCTGAAAAGTTGGGCTTCAAAGGTTCGGAACAAAACTTAGAGGATGCCGCCAAACAAATCACGGAACTTTTGGGAGAACAAGGTTCTCGTCTTTGCATCATTGATCGGATTGTTCGGGACGGTGATTCGATCAAAGTCTACACCTTAGAAACCCTCTGTGCTATCGGTGGAACTGAGGAAACTCCTCCCAAGTGTACTTTTACACTCGGTCTAGTTTGGGGAGTCTTAGGGGAACTACTTCAATCGAAACTAAAGGCAACTCAAACGGAATCTGTACTCCGGGGTGATAGTTACGACTTGTTTGAGTTTACTGTACTCACCTAATCTGTGAAGAGGGCGGCTTTTCATTCTCTTCCAGGAGAGTTCTAAAAGGATAAAAGCCGCTATTTGTAGAGACGTAGCATGCTACGTCTCTACATTAGTTATGGATAGGTAGGGCTTACTGCATGAGTGTAGATGGTATACCACACAAGGGTGGAAAGCCATTTTTTGACCCAATAAGTGCTTTCGTTTTGGTGTCTCTTCGGTCAAAAACCTTGCACTTTTACCTAAAAAGCAGCATCTCCCTCATCTCCCTCATCTCCTCATCTCCCTCATCTCCCCCGGCTTCCCCCGCTTCCCCTCAGCACAACACTTATTCAGCAGCTCCTAAATAGGCATGGCACACCTAATTGAAGAGATTAGCCTCGCACCCAGAAACTGAAAGGGCGCAAAGCCTTGCGCCCATTAAACTCTCAGTATTACCCGTTAAAACGTTAAAAGCATCCTGTCTCTGTTTAAGACAAATCCTTTCTTTTTGTACCAATCTACGATAAAAGGATTCTTGGTTTTGATTGGAGTCAGACGTATTCCTTTAACGCCTTGGCATTTAAGTTGAGCGATCGCTTCGTTTAAAAGCTGATTTCCGAATCCTTTACCTCGACAGTTAGGCTTAACTTCGATGAGATTAATCACACCAAATCCATCGGGTGCGATACTAAAGACGATTTCCCCGACAATCTCGTTTTGCACGATTAGTTCAAACATAATTCACCTTACCGCTTAATTGCGGCGTTGTATTAACCTGAGTTCGATGCCAACGGCTGATAACGTAATGAGGTGGGATACAGGTTACAGGGTTTTCCGAAAAATGAACACCTGTAGCGATGCTGAACTCAGGGGTATTGGCTAAATTCAAGTACGCTGCACTAGCTAGTTTTTCTACAAATCCTGGGCTGTATTTCTGAAGACTCTCAAAATCTTGACGATTGTCTCAGTTTTTGCCCTGATGGTTGATTTACTCTGAGCAACAGATTTTAATCAGGATTGTCTCAGTTTTAAAATTGAGCATTAATTCACTCTGGGCAACAGATTTTAATTTTTAAAAACCCATTTATTTGAGCAAATTTTTCTTGATCAACCTAAAACACAACCTTGATAGTTCGATGCTAAAATTTTTGGTTCAGAGAAAAATAGAGAGGGTATACCCTGGGTGTACAAACCTCTAAATTCTATCACGTTTATTATAGTTTATGAGTTGAGGCAGTGTCAATATTTGCCAAATGTATTCCATGTAATACAATCAAACAGGAAGCGATTTTACAATAGAGCGAAACGTTTTGGTAAAGAGGGACAGAGAGACAGAGGCAGGCGTAATCGCCAGAGATTTGCCATGGCACTATGTCATCGGACTTTTATGAAAGTTGATGGTTGAGATTAGGGAACAGTGAACAGGAAACAGGTAATATGTAATTTAAATGGATCTTTAATTCATCTTGGTTATTATTTTTTAAGGATACATTAAATGTTTTCGCAAAAGATTATATTTACTTTATATTTGAAATGGAAATACTTTAAGTAAAGAATTTAATTAAAGAAAACGGACTATAGTCATTCTAATAAATTGCTCTGGCAATGTCTATGGCTGTGAAAAAAAACACCCAAGTTTCCGGATGACATTGATTTATTTTGTATGTTATTCGTAGAAACAAAGGAGCAATGCTTCTAAAAAAAGCCAAGATCTATGGTTAGGATTTCAGTTATAAAAAATCCTGAAACTAGGATATTTGACTTGTAAGCATTGTTTAGCCAAACACTTTCTTGGTTGATAAAGTGTTCTACTCATGTATTTTCAAAAATAAGGAGTCAACGTGTTAGAACTCAAACGCGATCAATTAGGACAATTCAGCAGTATTGAATCGTTCCGCGCTCTAGTTGAAGGAATGACTGACGCCTTAGGTGAAAAGGCGACAGCCGTTGCTCTGACTGCTGCTGGTCGTAAGCACGGACAAGAACTAGCGGAAAAGTTGGGATTTAAAGGGAGTACCCAAAACTTGGAAGATGCGACTAAGCAAATTGCCGAGGTTTTGGGTGAAGAGGGTGCTCGTTTGTGCATCATTGACAAGATTACCCAAGAAGGCGACACTGTCAAGGTTTACACCACAGAAACCCTCTGCGCGATCGGCGGAACTGAAGGAGAGCCTCCCAAATGTACCTTTACCCTAGGTTTGGTCTGGGGCGTCTTAACCGAACTGCTACAGCAGAAATTGAAGGGTTCACAAACACAGTCTGTCCTTCGAGGTGACTCTTACGACCTGTTCGAGTTTATTACTGTTGAGTAATTCGACAAAAAGCAGCTAAGAGGATTGCTCTGCTATCACACTCAGCAAATCTTCTCTTAGCCGCCTTATGCTCATCGTGAGCTGACTGGGTAGCCTTACCGTTTGGGCTAAAACCCAGAAGTAGGTAACTATAACATCGAACCAGTCAGCCATGCTTGTTTTCGTTACACAACTTAACTTCATTGTCCTCTATTAACGTTAAGGAGAAACACAAGAATGGGAATCAATACTCAAAAACTGAGTCATCTGGTTCAGAATTTTGTCTCGACAACAGCTGATGTGGTCGGTGCTGCGATTGTCACGCCGGATGGTTTACCCCTGGCGTCTAGCTTACCGGGTTCAGTGGCTGAAGAGCGGATTTCCGCCATGTCTGCTACCATGCTGTCTCTGGGTGAACGGATTGCCAAAGAACTCTTGGGAGGTCAAACGAATCGCATTTTAGTCGAAGGTGATGACGGCTACAGCATTATGACCGACTGCGGTCCAGAAGCCGTTTTCATCGTTCTGGCTGGGAAAGATGCCAAACAAGGCGCTCTCAACTTGGATATAAGTCGAACTGTTACCCAGATTAAAGTCAGTTTGGGCTAGTTCGGTAAGTCTCTTACCCACACCCCGACTTTTTCCAGGATACTACTGGTCAATTAACTGGGGCGTCAGCCCCTCCCTCGCCCTCCCCTATAAGGATATTGCTGGTCATTGAGGGGTCAGACCCCTCCCAAAACCCCTCCCCACCACGGGGAGGGGCTTTGAACTGAGGGAGTGACAAGGGACTTGAAGGTACTACTGGGTGTAGGGTGTAGTGTTCCTTACCGAGAAGCCCCACACCCCACACCCCATACCCCACACCCTGCCTACCTTTGACGCGAGCTTGTCACCCCTTCAGGGCTTTGAATTCTCCCCCTTCCGTGCAATAAAAGCAAAGTATCCTTAAATTATGATGACAAATAATAAAAATATACATAAGCGAAACTGTATATCTGGAGACAAGACTAGAGATGACCACAATACTAATTTGAGCTAACGCTCCGGACTTATCTGCTAACCCACGAAAAAAGGTAATGTCAGGAACGTGATGTCTTTTGTCCTTTGTCATTGGCAAAGGTTTGAGGCAGATTTAGTTTGTGTAGGCGTGTTAGTGTTAATACAGCATTAGTTTAGGCTGATAAAGTTCGGCATGAGCCTAGCAAGGTACGATAGCATTCATTCTATTTGCCATCTATTTCCTAATACTTGAATACTCTTGAATTCAATCACCCTAATAAACGGGGGTGTGTTCAGTTTATTTAAATGCCATGCTTTAGTTTTAATTGGGCATTTAAATAAATTGTGCTGCTTAATTTTATATATCAAAGTTTCTTTACTAAAACAATACAAAAAAACATGGACAAACACAAAAATTATTTGTTATTAATGAAGAAGATTAAAAATTCATGCTGGTAGGAGAAAACTATGACCTTAGATGCTCATGCATTTATGGAAAAAATGGAAAAGCGTATTAGCTTTACCGATGAAGACAAAGCAATCCTCAAAGCCAACGCGACTTGGGGCAAAGACATCGCTCCAGAAATGGCAAATCATTTCTATGCTTATTTGGGACGAGATCCAGAAATGAGCGAAATTTTGAATGCCAAAGAAGGACGGATGCATCGCCTGCGTGAAACTTTTACTGAATGGTTTTACGAAATGTTTACAGGTATGGATGATTGGGGTAATACTTATGCCGATCGCCGCTGGCGAATTGGTCTAGTGCATGTGCAGATTGGCATTGGACCGCAACATGTGGTTCCAGCCATGGCAATTGTGGTTAATGCTGTAGGTCAAAAGCTAAAAGAGGCAGACAAAAATGAAGAATTACGGGATGCCCTCAGTCGAATTTGCATGATTGATCTGGCATTTATTGAACAAGCCTACATTGAAGTCACGTCAGCCGCCGTACTTCAAGAAACTGGCTGGACAGAAGGCTTATTTAAGCGCCTCATTTCCACAGGTGCAGCTTCGATGTAACTCAACGCTTAACTGTATTAGCAATCTCTCAAATTTCAGCAGGAGTAAAACAATCAATGGCGATCAATTCTGAAAAATTAGGACATATTCTTAAGGATTTTGTCTCGGCGACGAATGATGTTGAAGGGGCGGCTATTGTCACTCCAGATGGTTTACCTCTAGCAACTACTTTGCCTAGTAATATGGATGATGAACGGGTATCAGCCATGTCTGCGGCGATGCTATCTTTAGGTGAACGAATTGGTAAAGAACTGGTTCGAGGTGCAATCGATCGCATCTATGTTGAAGGTAACCAAGGCTTGAGTATTTTGACCAGTTGTGGTGAAGATGCTGTCTTTCTGGTTTTAGCCACTCAACAAGCCAAACAAGGACTTTTGATGTTGGAAATAAAACGGACTCTTGGTGACCTTAAGTCTATCTTACTGTAAAAAGTAAAACACAATTGTCAGGTACTATTAAAAGGCTGTAATGAATTGCAAATAATAGCCAGAAATATCCTGACATTGCTCAACTCTAGCATTTTCTGTTTTTCCTTCCACATCAAACAACAAGAGTAGTCTTCAAAATCACGATCAAGGTAATTTTGTTTTTTGATTTATGGAGGTCAATAAAACAAAGTTTATGTAGTAATTGTTTATGCTCCCGTTATGCCAGCCAATAAAAGTAACAACAAAAAATGCTCAAATAAATTTCATGGAAAATATACGTATAGTTATAACCGGAACTGTAGGAGCAGGTAAGTCTACTTTTGTACGTACAGCTAGTGAAATTGATGTTGTAGAAATAGAACGTAAGGTTAGTAATTCGGAAAGAGAATCCTTGTTTAAGGATAAAACTACCGTTGCCTTTGACTTTGGCAAATTAGTTTTAGATGCCCAGAAAAACTTGCATATATATGGGACTCCCGGTCAAACCCGTTTTGATTTTATGTGGGATATTTTAATTAAAGGGGCTGATGCTTATATTCTACTGGTGAAGGCTAATCAAGCAGATAGTTTTTCCTACGCTAAAGACATTTTAGCTTTTATGAACGATCGCGTTCAAGTACCGATGGTTATTGGTCTAACTCATACTGATTGTTTTGGGGCTATACCGACAGAAGAAATAGTCAAACATTTAGGCATTGCCACCAACCAAGATTGTTCACCTGTTTTGAAGGTTAATCCTCGAGTAAAATTCTCAGTATTAACGGCATTAAAAGTATTGACTGATCAAATTGTTTAGACAAAATTCATAGTTTTTTTGAGAGCATGACATATTCCTAGTCAAGAAATATTGCTCATGTTTTTAATAAATATTAAATATTTTATTATATAAAATGCCTGAAAAAATCTTTTGAATTGAGGAATAGTAAATATAAACTTAAGTGGTCGGACAAAAGAAAACGGCACGCTCTCGCTTGTTGTGTAAACAAGCATCAAACCCAAAACGTAGCTTGCTTCTTGCGCTCTTCGAGTATGACAAATGACGAATGACGATTTTCACAGCTATGGCGATTAATCCTTACAAATTAGGGCGTATTTTACAAACCTTTGTAAGCAATACCCCTGATGTGCAAGGTGCAGCAATAATTACTCCAGATGGCTTACCCATAGCTGCTAGTTTGCCAGTTGATATGGATGATGAACGAGTATCGGCAATCTCAGCAGCAATGTTGTCGCTGGGTGAGCGGATTGGTAACGAACTGGCTCGGGGAACTATTGCTCGCATTTGTGTGGAAGGTAACCATGGCTTAAGTATTTTGACCAGTTGCGGGGAAGATGCTGTTTTTGTGGTTTTAGCGAGTAAGGCAGCTAAACCAGGACTGTTGAAATTAGAAATTAAACGAACGATTACTCAATTCAATTTATTTTTGTCATAGGATTTATCCTTTGACAACGTTGCATTGGTGTAGGGATGGATTGCGCCAATACAATTTATTTTTACTTAAAAATATACTGGGCTATAGGCTTTATATATGCTTCATAAAAATATCATAGAAAACTACAGACAGTTTTTGAATTAATTGCTAAAACAGAAGTAGGGATTATTACCTAAAACTAACCAAAAAATTAGCTGTATAAAAACATTGTTTCTATACAGCTAAACTCTCGGTGTCAACATTTTTAGCATCAAACGAGGAAAATATTATGGCAATTGCACAGAATGAACTACGTCAAGAACTTGGAGACTTTAGCAGCATTGTTTGCTTAAAGGCAATCGTTGTCGGTGTCGAAGAAGCGCTGGGCGAAAAAGCTGCCGCGATCGCGATGATTTCTGCGGGTCGCCAACGGGGTAAAAAGTTAGCCGAAGACCTAGATTTAGTAGGCAAGGGTTCCTCGATGTCCCTGGAAGATGTGACCGTAAAAGTGCAGGAAGCCTTGGGCAAAGATGGAACTCGTTTATGCGTCATTGATAAAGTTATCCAAGAGGGTGATATCTACAAAGTTTATACTCGCGAAACTGTTTGTTCAGCCGGCGAATCTCAAGGCTCATCACGGCAATGTACATTCACCATGGGGGCAATTCAAGGATTTCTCGAAGCATTTTTGGGTAAGCGCCTACGGGGAACTCAATCTGAATCCGTCTTACGGGGGGGGGATTTTGATGTGTTAGAGTACGCGGATCTTCCTGCATTAAATCGTTAAAAGGGTTCGAGTTTTCGTTCAGTATCTATCGCTACAAAGACTATTTGAAATTGAACAAGGAGTATCACAATGGCTATTAATGCTGAAAAACTGGGAATGATCATCAAAGAATTTGCAGCAGCTGCGTCTGATGTGGAAGGTGCTGCAATTGTCACCCCAGATGGTTTACCTCTAGCAACGACGTTACCCAGTGGTATGGATGACGAACGGGTTTCTGCGATGTCAGCGGCGATGCTTTCCTTAGGGGAACGGATTGGTAAAGAATTAGTTCGCGGTACCATTGACCGTATTTATGTCGAAGGTGATCAAGGCTTAAGTATTCTCACCAGTTGTGGTGAAGATACCGTGTTTCTGGTTCTGGCGACGAAAACGGCGAAGCAAGGATTATTAATGTTGGATATCAAGCGCACCTTGGGTGAATTACGGATGGTTCTGTCGTAGTTGATTGACATATCCACCTTGCAGGTGAGGAGTAATAAGCTATTTGGTAAGTAGGTGGACTTTCATTAAAGTTAACGGTGGAGATTAGAGAACAGGGAACAGTAAGGGTTTGAGGGTGATTTACTTGCACTTAATGAGCGTGCCGTTTTCTTTTGTCTGACCACTTATTTAAACCTTAATGTCAAGAATTGCAAAATTCTTATCGTAGTGTGAGCATCTTGCTCACTACATTAAGATTAAGCATTTTGCTTACTACCTATACCTCATTTAAATGCATAATAGCTTACTGTTCACCAATTTAATATCGGAATCTCTCTCCAAAACCCCCCTCTTTTAAATTAAAAAGGGGGTTTGCTCTAGTAATTTAAGTCATTCACGAAACCAAATCATCGTTCATTAGTACACAAAAACAATCTTATTTAATTATTGGCTACTGTTATTTGTTAATCGTATATGTCATAGTAATTGAGATGTGTGACAGTAAAATAATGGTTGTTTATAGGCAAAATAAATTAATCAAAAAAATATTATATTGAAAGTATATTTAAGCATAAAATCTATATTAAATTAATTAAAAAAATCTAACATATACATTGAATTGCAGTGTTTTTACGTTAAAGTAAAACCATAAGTTGTTAGGCAATACTCCTCACGAGATTTAGCTATGTAAACATGGATTAATCTGAATAGCTAAACTCTGGATGCTAACAAATTGTGCTGTCAAAAAATGAAAGTATTATGACAAACTCACCAGAAGACCCACGTCAAGAACTGGGCAACTTTAGCGGCGTTGGAGAAATGAAGGCAATCGTCAGCGGTGTCGAAGAAGCGCTGGGCGAAAAAGCGGCGGCGATCGCGATGCTTTCTGCGGGTCGTCAACGGGGTAAAGAGCTAGCCGAAAAACTCAACTTGGTAGACAAGGATGACTCCGTATCCCTAGAAACAATCACAGAAAAAGCCCGGAAAGCTTTAGGTAAAGAAGGAACTCGCTTGTGCGTCATTGACAAGATTATCCAAGATGGCGATGTCTACAAAGTCTATACTCGCGAAACCTTTGATTCTGTTGGTGAATCCCAAGGTTCAGATCGGCAATCTACGTTTACTATGGGGGCGATTCAAGGGTTTCTCGAAGCCTTTCTGGATCAGCGCTTGAAGGGAACTCAAATTGAATCACTCTTACAGGGTGACAGCTATGATCTGTTCGAGTACACCATTATGGGTGAAATCAACAGAAATGTTCGTCCTGAACTCAAAGAATAACAGCGTCGGGGGGAACAGGAAAAATCTCAGCTTTGAGTATCTATTACTGCAAAGACTGTTGGAAATTTAACAAGGAGTATCACAATGGCGATTAACGCCGAAAAATTAGGAACGGTCATCAAAGATTTTGCTTCAGCAGCTTCTGACGTTGAAGGCGCTGCGATTGTCACCCCTGATGGTTTACCACTGGCGACGACGTTACCCAGTGGTATGGATGACGAACGAGTCTCTGCCATGTCGGCGGCGATGCTTTCCTTAGGGGAACGGATTGGTAAAGAATTAGTTCGCGGTACCATTGACCGTATCTATGTCGAAGGTGATCTGGGCTTAAGTATCCTCACCAGTTGTGGTGAAGATACCGTGTTTCTGGTTCTGGCGACGAAAACGGCAAAGCAAGGACTGTTGATGCTGGACATCAAGCGCACCCTGGGTGAATTGCGGATGGTTCTGTCGTAATTGACCCTAGCTGACCGCAGCAAGGCAGAAGGCTCCAGGAATGTAGGGTGGGCATTGCCCACCCTACCCAATACTTCTCGGTTAAGAGGAGCTGGGGGAGCTGGGGGAGATGGGGAAGCCTTGTTTACAAAACTTAGTGAGCATGCTGTTTTCTTTTGTCCAATGACTTAACAGACGTCAACTCAACCGATCAGCTATTCCACTGTTGAGATTACAAATTAAACAAACTATCGCTAAAATTAATTTATAATGATTGTATTATGAGAGAATATGGATAAAAAACACTGTTTTTATAGTTGTTTTTAATAAAATGAATACCTTAAATATTTGGGGATCACAGCGAGAGTTAATTTGACCATAAATTCTTTATTTAATTAATTTAAAAAATGTTTAGTATGCAGACATATTGAAAATGAACTGCTAAAACAAAAAAAGCAATTATTTCCTAAGACCCCTGCCAGCATTTGGCTGTTGAAACCTGTTCGTATCTGAACAGCTAAACTCTTAATGCCAACAAATTTTGATCATTACATGAGGAAATTACTATGGCAGATTCAGCGAAAGATCCACGTCACGAATTGGGAAACTTTGGCAGCATTGGAGAAATGAAGGCAATCGTTAGCGGTATCGAGGATGCGCTGGGTGAAAAAGCCGCTGCGATCGCCATGCTTTCTGCAGGTCGCCAACGGGGTAAAGAGCTAGCAACACAACTCAATTTGGTAGACAAGGATGCCTCCGTGTCCCTGGAAGAAATTACGGAAAAAGCCCAGCTAGCCTTGGGCAAAGAGGGAACTCGTTTGTGCGTCATTGACAAGATAATCAAAGACGGCGATGTCTACAAAGTCTATACTCGCGAAACCTTTGACTCCGTCGGTGAACTTCAAGGCTCAACCCGAGTAGCTTCTTTCACCATGGGGGCGATTCAAGGGTTTCTCGAAGCCTTTTTAGATCAGCGCTTGCAGGGAAATCAAATTGAATCACTCTTACAAGGTGGTAGCTGCGATCTGTTCGAGTACACCATTATGGGTGAAATCAACAGGAATGTTCGTCCTGAACTCAAAGAGTAACAGCGTTGGGGGGAACCAAAAAAATCTCAGCTTTCAGTATCTATTACTGCAAAGACTGTTGGAAATTTAACAAGGAGTATGCAAATGGCGATTAACGCCGAAAAACTAGGTATGATCATCAAAGACTTTGCTTCCGCCGCGTCTGACGTCGAAGGAGCAGCGGTTGTCACTCCAGATGGTTTACCTCTGGCGACAACGTTACCCAGTGGTATGGATGACGAACGGGTTTCTGCAATGTCGGCGGCGATGCTTTCCTTAGGGGAACGGATTGGTAAAGAATTAGTTCGCGGTGCAATTGATCGTATCTATGTCGAGGGTGAAAAGGGCTTTAGTGTCTTGACCAGTTGTGGTGAAGATACCGTGTTTCTGGTTCTGGCGACGAAAGAGGCGAAGCAAGGACTGTTGATGCTGAACATCAAGCGCACCGTTGGTGAATTGCGGATGGTTCTATCGTGATTGATTGATCACCTAGCTAACCAAGAAAAGCATAAGGCTGCAAGCCTATCTTAGCCTCTCAATCACCATTAGTAGGGACACGACATGTCGTGTCCCTACTGGTGTGACACAGCTAAAATCATGGAATAGATTTTACCATTGAATCGGGTATAGCAATCCTATTTGAGTCGTGTCCAAAAATCTGATAATTTTCGGGAATGGGGAATGGGGAATGGGCAATGGGAAAGAGTTTCAAAGCTTTTTTCTATTTTCTTCTTTTTCAAGACCTATTTAGAATTGCTATATAGCAATCCTAAATAGGATGCAACAAGCAAAATGCTCGAAACCCAGGTATAGCAAGGGTTTCATTTTTGAAAATTGCCACGACCTAAATAGGATTGCTATATTATCTTTCTGTTGCTTAATTTGTTTTTGGTGTATTTTCGATTGTTTGCTATTTTTTTGTTTTATTTGTTTTTATTTAGGGAGTTTATTTACAATTAAATTATTTGCATAAATTAATTAAGAAACCATTTATTCTTCAGATATTTCGGTAATTAACTGCTATAACAAGAACAGGAATTATTTCCTAAGACCCCTCCCAGAATTTGGCTGTTGAAACATATTTTTGTCTGAACAGTTGAACTCTTAATTACAACGAAAATTGAACATCAAATGAGGAAAATACTATGGCAGATTCAGCGAAAGATCCACGTCAAGAACTGGGAGACTTTGGCAGTATTGGAGAAATGAAGGCGATCGTTAGTGGTATCGAGGATGCCCTAGGTGACAAAGCGGCGGCGATCGCCATGCTTTCTGCAGGTCGCCAACGGGGTAAAGAGCTAGCCGAAAAGCTCAATTTGGTAGACAAGGATGCCTCCGTGTCCCTGGAAGACATTACGGAAAAAGCCCAGCTAGCCTTGGGCAAAGAGGGATCTCGTTTGTGCGTCATTGACAAGATAATCAAAGACGGCGATGTCTACTAAGTCTATACTCGCGAAACCTTTGACTCCGTCGGTGAACTTCAAGGCTCAACCCGGGTAGCTTCTTTCACCATGGGGGCGATTCAAGGATTTCTCGAAGCCTTTTTAGATCAGCGCTTGCAGGGAAATCAAATTGAATCACTCTTACAAGGTGGTAGCTGTGATCTGTTTGAGTACACCATTATGGGTGAAATCAACAGGAATGTTCGTCCTGAACTCAAAGAGTAACAGTGTCGGGAGGAACGGGAGCCGTCTCAGCTTTCAGTATCTATTACTGCAAAGACTGTTGGAAATTTAATAAGGAGTATGCAAATGGCGATTAACGCCGAAAAACTAGGAATGATCATCAAAGACTTTGCTTCCGCCGCGTCTGATGTGGAAGGGGCTGCGATTGTCACCCCTGATGGTTTACCTCTGGCGACAACGTTACCCAGTGGTATGGATGACGAACGAGTCTCTGCAATGTCGGCGGCGATGCTTTCCTTAGGGGAACGGATTGGTAAAGAATTAGTTCGCGGTGCAATTGATCGTATCTATGTCGAGGGTGATCTGGGCTTAAGTATCCTCACCAGTTGTGGTGAAGATACCGTGTTTCTAGTCCTGGCGACGAAAACGGCGAAGCAAGGACTGTTGATGCTGGACATCAAGCGCACTCTGGGTGAATTGCGGATGGTTCTGTCTTAATGGATTCGCCTATCTAGGTAGTTATACAGATCCCCGACTTCTTGGAGAAGTCGGGGATCTTGCTTATTTGGATTGAGGGGAAGTAGACGCTGATTAACATTTCTTAGTACAGTGTACAGAATTGTATGTCCAGATACTTAATTTTGAAGTTAGCCGAGCGTTTATGAGAAGCATGGCACAAAACCATAAGAAATGTTAACAAAATCAATCTAGGGGATTGGTCATATTCAAGTTATGAAGGCGCTAAGGGCATACCCTTGAAGGGTTTGGAGGCTAAACAGCTCAGTAATATCTATCTATAGGCAGAGATGAACTGGAATCAAGGCTTGAACTCACTTGTCGGTCTGATCTTCTCAGCGATCCATAAATAGTCTACCCTGATTGTAAATTTTTTTAAAAAAAAGCTCATTTCTCCGGAGAAGTTCACTATACTGGTTTTTACCTTCGTAATTTCTTACATTACAGAAATTGATTAAAGGTTTGTTACATAAAGACCATTTTTTACCCCCGATAGGAGGAACGTCCATGGAAATGACAACCCGTGAAAACTTAACAAAGACGTATTCACTCAACGAAAAGGTCACAGGCTTCTTAATTTGGACATTTACCCTAACCGTAAGTCTCTTAGTGGCAGGGTTTCCGCTGATTGTCTTAATGGTGGCGCTTGGAGCAATTATGGCGATTTCCTTACAATCACTTTTGCCAATTAGTGCCGTTTTGCTTGTCGCCGTTGGTTTGATTGGCGCGAATGTTTTTGGTATTTTGTTCGGCGCTGCTGTATTAACCTTTAAGGGCGTCAATCCGAAGGAAGTCCGTTGGTTAAGCTGGTTACATGGTGAGCAGAATATTCTTCATAAGTCAATTTTTGCAGCTTGCCCACTCACCTGTGACTATGAACTTACAAAGTAGTACTCCACTTGGTATTCAAAAATTTGTCAACATAGCTTAATGACTGGATAAGTTTTCCATCAAATGGTAGTGTTGCCCGGTTTTAACCGGGTTTTTTCATGGGTTGGTTAGAGAACGGGGAGCATTTGGGGAGCGCTAAGTGGTCGGACAAAAGAAAACAGCACGCTCCGACAAGTTTTGTAAATGACCCTCAAACCCTTACTGTTCCCTGTTCCCTGTGACACACCGAGCGTGTTACTGAGCGAAGCGTTCGACTGAGCGCGGTTCGGCTGAGCGCTCACCGTCGAAGCCTCACGCCGAAGTCCGAAGTAAGTCGAGGTAAGTCGAGGTGTTCCCTGTTCCCTTCGCGATGCAAGAAGCGTCTGGAGAGTTGGGGGAGATAAAAATAGGTAATCTTCTACGGGGAGGGGAGTAAGCTTTATGACAACACTTATAAATAAAAAAAAATTATGGCTTTAAGTAAAAAAAGAATACTTAACTGTATTGACAATTGTTTAGCGATCGCACTAGGGTTTAGATAACGTAAAACATGTTATACACATGTAGTACAAACCTAAACTTCTCAGGTAATAAAATTTGTTCGCTAGTGTAAATTGGCAAACATAAACGACCCACTTATTGACCAAATAGTTTTTAGCTTCTAGGTCACTTAACAAGTACCGCTACGCGGAAGTAAAACATCAGTAAAGATGTTCTATTTCACGTCACGATAAAAGCCAAACGTCTTTTGTCATGACTAAGTTAAGCTTATTTGTTTGAACGGTAGGCTTCCCTTACGCCAACCTCACCGACTTGCGCTGAGGTTAGCTTTGTCTCGTCAATTTTTTCAGGGTGAATACTACGGAACTGTTCTCTCTGCCCAAATTACCCTCGCTTACTTATGGAATGATCAATTGAATTTGAACGACTCAATCGGCAAAATACAGGGGTAATGGCTGTATTAAGTGCAAGTAAATCACCCTACTGTTCTCTGTTCCCTGTGACACACCGAGCGTGTTACCGAGCGGAGTCGAGGTAAGCGATGCCCTGAGCCTGTCGAAGGGTCGAGGTGTTCCCTGTTCCCTCATCTCAACCGTTAACCTTAATTGTGTCCACCCACTTAACACACCCTGCTACCGTTCAAGTCCCCCTTTTTAAGGGGGATTTAGGGGGATCAAACGTATCCCATAAGAGCGGAAAGTGCTGTAATTCTCACTCAGAAGTTCTTAAACGTCTTAGTGTTATGCCGATAAAAATTTCAAACTACTGATTTTAATTAGCTTAATTGTAGTATTTAATACAAGGTTATTATTGGCAATAAAAATTGCCAATGATAGACTCACTTGGGCGTTAATTACTGCTAAAAAACTATCTTTAAAGAACTTGTAAATTAACAAAAAACATCCGGAATTAAGATTGTTTTAATGAAGAACTTAATAGAAATAAACATTGTCAGTTTGTTTCAGTCAATCAAAGACTAATAAGTTACTGAACTTAAATCTCTGAAAATACGTAGGAGCAAAAAAATGCCGATTGATGCTGACAAAATGACTCGTATCCTCCAAAACTTTGTCTATAAAGTCTCTGATGTTGAGGGAGCTGCCGTGGTAACTCCAGATGGTTTGCCACTTGCATCCAGTTTACCCGGTGGTATTGATGATGTGCGGGTATCTGCCATGTCAGCTACGATGCTGTCTCTGGGTGAGAAAGTTGGAGCTGAACTCGCTAAAGGCGGCATGGATCAAATCAGCGTTGCCAGTGGTGAAGGGTTTAGCATTTTGACCAATTGTGGTAACGATGCTGTTTTAATCGTCCTCGCCGGGAAAGATGCCAAACAGGGTGTTTTACAGTTAGAGATTCAGCGTATCGTTGATGACTTGAAAGTGGCGATGAGGTAGTCTATTCCGTTATAAGTCGATGACTTTTAAAAAGGAACTGTAATTTATTATCACCCCAATCTTAAGCTAAGATGTAGCCTGAGTTAGTCTTACAACTCAATTCATGAGTGGGATGTCGATAAAAATTACAGTAAGTTTCCAGGTGAATCGGTACAACTATTTTCCGAGTGGGACGCAAAAAATCAGCGTCTCTCTCTTGAAAATTAACCAATTAGGAGGATATTCGTTTTTCTTTCGATTTTACCTAAACCCGTGTACCAATCCAGTTTCAAGCTTTACACGATGGGTTTTAACCTGAGTTGAACATCGGTTCACCCACTCAGTTGCGAAAACAATCGAGGTGTTACATCTCCATTACAGGGACATCAATCACAAAACATCTATGACTAGATACGTTCTCGTTGGCATCATCAAATCAAGCCAACGTTGATCAGCCAGCTAACACGATGTACTGTAGGAGAAATTAAAGCGATGAAAGGAAAAGCATTCATTGCAGAATTTATTGGTACGTTTGCCTTAATCTTCATTGGAGTTGGCGCGATCGCAGCGAACCATATCACTAAAGGAGCCGCCGGACTAACGGGTATTGCTTTAGCCCATGGCTTAACCATCGCTGTAATGGTTACCGCCACAGCCGCCGTCAGTGGTGGACATCTCAATCCCGCCGTGACATTTGGAGCATGGCTAACCGGTAAAATTGATCCCAAGAATGCAGGTGGATATGTTCTCTGCCAGTGTTTAGGCGCGATTTTCGCCGCTAGTTTGATCAAGCTGAGTATTCCCAACCAGGTTCTCAATGCTGTCAGTATGGGTACGCCAGCTTTGGGATCGGGAGTCAGTCCGATTGGTGGAGTAACGATGGAGTTTTTTCTGACGTTTTTCTTAGTCTTTGTTATTTTCGGCACAGCTATTGATCCACGCGCCCCCCAAATTGGGGGATTATTTATCGGATTAACGGTAGCTCTAGATATCCTCGCTGGCGGTCCGATTAGTGGGGGGGCAATGAATCCCGCACGACACTTAGGACCGGCTTTATTAGGGGGAGGACTCAGTAATATTTGGGTGTATTGGGTTGGTCCATTGTTAGGAGGTGCTGCGGCGGCTTTACTCTACGAATTAACGTTGGCAAAACATTAAAACTTGCCAGCTTTAGTATCGGGCGATCCGAGTAAATTGAGTAGACTTCAGTTGGTCATTAATCTTACCGGGTCGTCCGCTAATTTTATTTGATTGAAGATAAAAATCAAACCAATTTGAGTGATGTAACACTTATATCTGGCGTTTTATAAAAAATTGAGTCAGGATAGATTTAGGGGAATGTCTATATTTTTGCCCGGAGAAAAAACTGAGGATATGGCAGGTGATAACAGGTCGTTGTCAGTCTGTATTATCGGTAAGACCAAACCAATTTCCAGCTTAGGTTAGGGTGACTAGGCTGAAGTATGAGGGTCATTGTTAGTTTTATATAGCAGCAATCGATGAGTGGAAATAAATCAAGATATGAATTGCACTTTCATGGTTTAGTGCAAGATGCGGTGACGGTTGACCCCAGTCAAGCAAAACAGATTTATCAGCAAACGTTGACTCACCCGACTTCGATCTATCAGTTACCGCTGCCACTGGCTGATTTTACAGGTCGCCAAGGGGAACTCGAACGCATAACCCAGGTGCTAAGACAGGCAACATTGGGTCAAGAATCCCAGGCGGCGATCGCACTCGTCACGGGTGTCGCAGGTGTGGGCAAGTCGGCTTTAGCAGTGCAAGTTGCCCATGAGTTACAATCTGAGTTTCCCGATGCTCAACTCTATATCAACCTGCGTGGAAGTGAAGGACAACCTCTCGACCCCTTAGACGTACTTGCGGGGTTTCTGCGGGTTTGGGGTGTGGAGGATCAGTCGATGCCTCAAAGTTTGAGTGAACGTTCTCAACTGTATCATTCTGTGATAGCAGGGAAACGGGTATTAATTATCCTGGACAACGCCCGCGATGAGTTTCAGATTCGTCCTTTACTCCCTAAATGTTCCACTTGTGCGGTTTTAATTACGACTCGCCGCCAGATTAACGGGTTGGAGGAGGCGACGATTGTCGAGTTACCGATGATGAGTGAACCCGAGGCGCGATCGCTCCTGGAAAATCTTATTGGTGCAGAGGTAATCGCGGCTGAACCAGACGCCACTCAACAGATTATGGCTCAGTGCGATTATCTGCCGTTGGCGCTACGGATTACAGGGGGTTTTCTGCGCCAATCCCCCCACTGGCAACTGGCTGATTATGCTAGTAAACTTAAGCATGAAAAACGGCGACTGGCACAAATGCACCTGAGTGATTTGTCGGTGCGCCCTAGCCTTATCCTCAGTTATCAGTCACTGGATGAAGCATCGGCGCGTTTGTTCCGTTTACTGGGACTTTTAGTCGGTGTCAATTTTAAGGCAGAAGTTGCGCCAAGGTTGTTAGAGGTGGAATCTGCGATCGCGCAGCACTCTTTTGATACGTTAGTGGCATGGCAGCTTGTCACCCCAGTGAGTCCAGGGCGTTACCGTTTCCATGATGTGGTGCGCTTGTTTGCCCGAGGACAGTTGGCGCAGCAAGAACCTGCGGATGTGCGACAAGCGGCTCGATTACGCCTGAGTCGCTGGTATCTGGAGACGGCTGAAATGGTGGATTTGGCGATTAATCCAGAAACTCGTCGCCAGTTGGTTCAATCTGTGGTTAAGGGTAAAGAGCAAGTACCTACGGAGCGTCGTTGGTTGTTGACGGCTCTATACTGGTTTGAAATCGAGCGACCGAATATATTAGCCTCGGTGGAGTGGGCGCATCAAGCGGAGGCGTGGGATGTGGTGGTGTCTCTAGCTCAGAATTTGGTTAATTTCTTTAATACCCATGGGTACTGGGGAGACTGGGAACGCACTCATGGATTGGCTTTGGCAGCCAGCCGAGAATTAGGCGATCGCGACAAAGAGGCGCAGACACTGATTAATTTGGGAAATGTGTATTCGTTAGCCAGTCAGTGGGAAAAGGCGAACCAATGTTATCAGCAGAGTTTGGGTATTTTTAACGAGTTGAGCGATCGCCCCGGAATGGCAAAGACGTTCAGTAATCTGGGGAATGTGTATTTTCAGCAGCAGCAGAACCAGGACGCGATCGATTGCTATCAGCAGAGTCTGTCCATGTTCCAAGAGTTACGCGATCGCTACCGAGAAGGTCAGACGTTAGCCAATATGGGTATTTTCTCTGCTCAAAATAATCAGCCAGAACAAGCTATTCAGTTATGGCAAGACTCGCTAACAAAACTTCATCCAAACTTGCCCAAGTTTCAACGAGTCGCTGAATGGTTACAGTCGATTAAAGGACAAAGCGTTGAAACTTCTTCTTCTACTCAGACGCCTCAGCCTCAGCGTCTCATTCTTTATTGGGGGGGCGCATTTATCCTGATAATGAGTTTAATTCTGTCTATCATTATGTTAACAGGGTGAAACATCTAATCTACTGGCTCGTTTTTAGAGCTACACAACTCTAAAAATTAGCTTCATAAAACTATACAGGCTTAACGCCAAAAAATTACCAGATCGTCCGGATTTGGGAGAAAATTATGGAAAAGCTTGAATAGCATGAATGGGATAGCTGTCGCCATAAAGAGTAGGATAGATTGAACGGCTTAAACAAGCACGTACACATAATAAACCTGATGCTATCTGCCTTTTACCATTCATTCAAAATATTCATAGTTTTATCATAAACCAAGCAGACAATACTCTAGAAAAATTGCTAAAACTAGAGAAGACTCTATTTTGAGACTTACCCTAAACTCCAGATCAGAGAAAAATATGACCCTGAACGCTTATGATTTTTTGCAAAAGATGGAATTTCGGATTCATTTCACTGAAACCGATAAATCCCTCTTGAAATCCCATGCTGATTGGGGAAAAGAAATTGCACCAGAGGTAGCCGAACAGTTCTACGCTTACTTAGGCAGCGATCCAGAAATGAATGCAATTTTAAATCACACACCTGATCGCATCCATCGGCTCCGGGAAACCTTTGTTCAGTGGTTTTACGAAATGTTTACGGGTATGGATGACTGGGGGAATGCTTATGCTGAACGTCGTTGGCGGATTGGCTTAGTGCATGTGCGAATTGGCATTGGACCTCAACATGTTGTTCCGGCGATGGCAACGGTGATACGAGATATAGACAAACGACTCAAAGCCAATGACAAACCTGCTGAATTGCAAGAAGCACTCAGTCGAATTTGTATGATCGATTTAGCCTTCATTGAGCAAGCCTACATTGAAGTCAGTGCAGCCGCCGTACTTCAAGAAACAGGCTGGACTGAACGTCTATTTAAGCGACTCATTGCCGCCGGAGCCAGTTCCGTTTAAATGGTTAGACAACACTAAAGGTTAGCTAATTAATTTCGGCTGTAGTGCAATTCCGGGTAATTTTATATGTTTTTACAGTGGTGTGCTGTAAGGAAGTTACTCGCTTAACGGATCTGACGTTCATAAACTTAGGTGAAATACTGCGGAGAAAATATAATGGAAACAATGCGTCTTGTCGTAACCGGAACAGTAGGTGCTGGTAAATCGACGTTTGTGCGAACTTTTAGTCAAACGACAGTAATTGACACAGAACGCAAAGCGACAGATAACACATCGTTAATGAAGAAACGCACAACTGTTGCTTTCGATTTTGGTACGCGAATTTTAGGTCGGGATATGGAGTTACAAGTTTATGGGACTCCCGGTCAATCGCGCTTTGATTTTATGTGGGATTTATTGATTCGTCGCGCTCATGCCTATATTTTACTGGTAGCAGCCAATCGTTCTAGCTCTTTTAATGATGCTCGCGAAATTATCTCGTTTATGAACAGCCGAGTCCAAATTCCGATGATAATCGGTCTAACTTGTATGGATTTACCTGGCGCTTTGGGACAAGAGCATGTTGCCTTTGCCCTCGGCTTTATGAATGACAAAAACCGACCGCCCATTGTTACACTAAATCCGAATGAAAAAACGTCAGTTTTTGAATCATTAATGGTGTTAATGGCTCACCAGTTGTTACAAAGTAGTAAGAGCAAAGGAAATACCGCCTTGGGAAATGTGGGAGGTAGTCGTCAAGCTGAATCCCTGAAGTCAAGAACGAAGTATCAGTGGCCCAAGCAACAGTTTTCATCCGGGCTATAGGATTTGATACCAAGTTGCGTTCTAACCTGTCGTATGATATCGAAGCGAAGAATCTGGTCTGAACCATCAACGGTGAAGACAGTACACAATGGCTATCCTTACTACCCCAGCCAAGACGGTGGGAGGGATAGCCGCTTTTGGGCGACGTTCCAGAAAGCTAGACTAAGGTATGATGAAGAATAGACTTGTCTTAGCAAGGGTTAGCTAACTTACTTATGCGATCGCAGTTGCTCCTTCTCCCGTCGGCAAAATTTGGCTAGTGCAGTGGGGTGGTCAGTACTGACCCGCGAAAATCTCCCTTGCACGCCCCTATACTGCTCGGCTAAGAAGAGAGTTCTAAGACGCTGGGGGAGCTAGTAGCTGTTCAGTTATTTCTATCTTCTTGCACTAGAGGAGGAGAGGGAGAAGAATTAGAGCTGATCCGAGCTGTATTGTCTATTCCGTATGCTACTAAACTATAACGATGACAAAATTTTAATCCTATAATTATTGTCAACATTTTTTTGGATCATGACGGGGCGCATCTTGCCAGAAGGCGAACAATTGAATGTATCAGGTGAGGACATTTCTGGGTCTGACTTCAATATTCAGCAGGCTCAGGAGGTTATTTATCAATTTTTGATCAAAATTGTTCATCACAATCCTCCAGAAACTGTATTACAAGAGTTTCGCCAATTATTTGTATTTGGTAAAGAGCCGAGTGAATCTCATGTAAAAACGGCACTTGATACAATTGTTGCCAGTAAAAATGACCAAGAATTCAGGAATACTTTAAAACGATCTTGTTATATTTTAATCAATAACTGGTCTTCAAAACGCCGTTATGATTTTATTCAAAACCTGATTCACTTAGTTGGTGAGCCTCCGCTTAAGCCGACAACTCTATCCCCTTCCATGAGTCGGCTAAAAGGGTATGTTGCTAATTTTGTTGATAGCCACGATTATCAAGAACTGAAATTATTTTCGGCTCCCTATACGGCTGAATCTGAAGCCGAACAACAGCACTGGAGTCATCGGTATACATCTTATTTATTAGTTCCTCAATATCTGGACTCTCGCAATCCAATTGAACAGCGAGAAACTGCCAAAAATTTGTCTAGACGGCTGAGGAAAAAATTTAAGTTTGATCTAGCCATGTATACGGCTCGATATGATTCTCCTAATTTTAACTCCGATAAAAAAATTAGTAATCCAACTCGTCTAGGTCCTCACGTCATCCAACTGATTAAAAAAATAAGCTCTCGGCAACTCTTGGTTAATTGCCGAAGTTATGCTGATCATTTAAACCAATACGTTGAAAATCAAAGCTACCAAGACTTTAAACAGGATTTAAAAAAGTATTTGTTGTTTTTAATTAATACTCCTGTTTATTCGGAAATACTCGATCAGTATTTATTTGCTCGATTAGATAGTCTTTATGAAAATCATCATCTTAAACCGATTAGTGGTGACTTACTACTACGAACATGTCGGCGAATGATTGAGGTTCTAACAACTGAAGATGGTCGAGAACCTTCGACTCTATTTATTTTGTTAACGAATCGTGGCAACCCTTTAACCTTAGTCGTGATTCTCCTAAAAATCATTTTAATTTGTAAATATGCTCAAACGCATCTTGATGTTTGTATTGCTCAATTAATCCGATATTACGAAAATTCTACTGAAAAAGACTGTCAGTGGCTGATTAATTTCTTGGAAGTTTTCAAGATTATTTTTGCTATTTGTACCGAAGACACTCAATATAACATCGTTAAACTTAGTGATCATGACGATGAGCCAGATGCTTATGTTATGGATCTTGATAACTATCGCGTCTTTTCTCAATTGAAAGGAACGGATCTGCGGAGCGCTGATTTAAGAGGAACAGATATCCGTTATATGGATCTGAGAGCAGCAGATTTACGGGAGGCTGATTTGGCGGGGGCTGATTTGAGCAAAGCCGACTTGAGTCTTGCCAAACTCAGTCAGACAAACTTAAGCGGTGCGATGCTTGATCGCACGGAGTTAAGCGGTGCGATGCTTCAAGAGGCTAATTTGAGCGGTGCGAGTCTCAGTGAAGCCAATCTACGTTGTTCTGACTTGCGACAAGCTAATCTATGCTGTGCAACTTTAAAAAGTGCTAAACTACGTCGTGCTAATCTCCAGCAAGCCGATCTGAGTAGTGCTGACTTAAGTAATGCTAGCTTGAATTCTGCGAATCTAGTGAATGCCAACCTGCGCTATGCTGATCTGAGCAATGCTGATCTCAGTAAAGCCAATCTTAAGGATGTAGATCTCAGGGATGCTAATCTTAGATGCGCTCAACTCAATTGGACTCAGCTAAACCACGCCAATTTAAGTAGTGCTAACTTGGATCGGGCGGATCTCAGTTATGCCAGTTTGTGTCATGCTAATCTTCAGAAAACGAACTTAACTCGCACAGATTTGAGCAATAGTAACCTCAGTAGAAGCGATATGAGTAAAGCTTTGCTACGTCACGTTAATTTGACGGGGGCAAATCTCAATCATGCTAATCTTATTGGTGCCAACCTGTTTAATGCAAATCTCACGGATGTGAAGGTTAAGGGAACTCGATTTGGAAATAATTCTGGACTCTCTGAGCCAATGAAGCGAGAACTCAAACAACAGGGTGCAATTATTGGGTAAGTAGGTGGGAAAATTTAAAGTTAACGGTGAGGACGTCATTGGTCATTGGTCATTCATCCTTTGTAAATTCTCTGTCCCATCTTCCCCATCTTCCCCATCTCCCCCATCTCCCCTGTACGCCTGCTCCCCAAGATGCTACGGATTTTGGTTAGAATAAATATTTCCGATAAAGGATATTTGGGGAAAAGGTTAAACTAGAGGCAGAGACTGTCGCCGCTATGGAGGAGTAGAGACAAATAACCACCAGGATTAGCCAACTCAGATTTTGCCTATTTTATGGAGGGGCGCATCATACCAGACAATCAGCAAATCGATTCTTCGGCTGATGGAGAATCAAAGCAGCAACGGATTCAGCAAGCTCAGGAGGTTATTTTTCAATTCCTACTCGAACGAGTGGAAAATGACCCTCCTGAAACTGTTTTGCAGGACTTTAAGCAGTTATTTTTTTCCAGTGAGTGTACACAAAATCCAGACGTTGCTCGCTCAATGTATGAGCTGCTTGAGCAAAAGAATGAGCAAGAATTCAGAAATACTCTGAAACGGTCTTGCTATATTTTAATTAACAATTGGTTGGCAAGTCGGCGCTCAGACTCGATAGAGGAGTTGATTCAAACGCTGGCTAAGGTGGACTCAGTTAAATCTACTGTATCTCAGATCCTGAATCGTTTGAGAACGTGGATTGCTAATTTTATTGAAAGCCAGGACTATCAAGAACTTAAAGTCTTTACCTCAAGCCGTACCGAACGTCGAGGGTGGAGTCATCGCTATGCTTATTATTTATTATTACCGCAATATTTAGATTCTCAAAATCCAGTTGAGCAGCGGGAATTAGCTAAGAAAACTGCAAAACGGTTAAAAGAGAAGTTTAAATTTGAGCTAGCAATGTACACCGTGCATTGTAATTCGCCAACCTTTAAAAAGGAACCGCCGCCGAATCCTACTCGACTGGGCAATGGAATCATTCGCCTGCTCAAACAACTGATATCGCGTAAGTTTCTGCACAGTTATTCTCATACGGCTGATTTGTTTGTTCAGCAGAGCAAAACGCTTACTTATCGAGACTTTAAGCAGAAATTAATCGACTATTTACTCAGTTCAACGAGTCCTCACCAGTCGATTGATTTTTTCAAAAAGACCCTGACTGAAAAACTTGAGATCCTCTATGAGTCATACAATGAGGAAACGACGACCATGGAGTTATTACTGCGAACCTGTCGGCGCACCTTGGAATTTTTAACCACAGAAAATGGGCAGGAACCCTCCCCGCTCTTTATCACTCTCACCAGCCAAGGTAGTCCTCTGACAATTGTAATTCTCCTGCTCAAAATTATTTTATTGTGTAATTATGTTCGCACTCATTTAGATAATTGTATTGCCAATCTAATTCGCTATTACGAAAAATATCCGGAAACAGAATGTCGCTTGTTTATTCATTTTTTGGACATTTTTAATGTTGTATTTGCCATTTATACCGAGAACGTGCAATTTGATGTTGTCAAAATTAAGAAGGGCGAATCTGAGGTTTCTGAGTTGGAGGCATACCGTATTTTTTGCCAGTTGAAAGGCGCTGATTTACGGGGGAGTGATCTCAAGGGAGCCGACATTCGCAATAGTGATTTGAGTGCGGCGGATCTACGGGAAGCGAATCTGAGCAGTGCGGATCTGAGTGAGGCAAATTTGAGTCTAGCTAAATTGGGAGGCGCTAATTTAAGTAGTGCCATACTCATGGGGGCTGATTTAACGGTTACTGACTTGAATTCTGCCAATCTCAATGGCGCTAACTTAAATAACGCCAATTTGAGTCGTTCCAATTTGCAAAACATTAATCTGCGTCGCGCCAGTCTGATGGGGGCGAAACTGCGACATACCAACCTCCAACAGGCGGATCTCAGCCATGGAAATTTGAATCAGGCAATTCTCACGGGTGCCAATCTCAAAAATGCCAATTTACGACAAACTAGCCTCCGGGAAGGGGATTTAAGTGAGGTTGACTTGAGTGAGGCGAACCTAAGTCAGGCGAATTTAACGGGTGCAGATTTACAGCACAGCCAGTTGGATCAAGCCACTTTAGAGGGAGCAATTTTAGAACAGGCGAATCTAAGCGAAGCCAGTCTATTCAGAGCTGATTTAAGCCAAGCTAATCTTAACAATGCTCAATTGAATCAGGCGATGTTAAGGGGAGCTAATTTAAAGGAGGTGCGATTGCGTCGTGCTATCCTCAGTCATGCTAATTTAGAAGGGGCAAATCTGAGCCGCGCTGATTTGAGTCGTGCTGATTTAAGTCATTTAAATCTCAGGGGAGCCGATTTGAGTCAGACGTTTTTGCGTCATGTCAATTTGACGAATGCAGATTTAAGACAAGCGAATCTCACAGGCGCAAATCTTTTCAATGCTAATCTGAGTGGTGCGAAGGTTGAGGGAGCAATATTTAAGCAAAATGCGGGGTTGTCGGCGGCTCAGGGGCGAGAATTAGAACAGCGAGGGGCTACGGTTGAGGTGAGCAAGCTACAATCTCGCGATCGCAATGTCTGGAAACATCCCCTTCCCCCAGATTCTCCTTCTTCCCTATTGCCGAACCAATCTGAAAATTAGTCATTTGTCATTCGTCATTCGTCATTTGTCATTCGTCATTTGTCCTTTGTTACCGTTTACCCGTTCGCTACTCAATAGATTGCCGCCATTCTTGACCCAGACGAACGGCTTCATCAAAGGTGGGATCATTTTCAAAGCTGCCTGCCACTTTCATCCACCAAGGAGTTTCCTGCTCTTCCTGCTCAAGCAAGCCAGCAAGTAGTTGCTTCAACTGGGCTAGCTCTGACTCTAAGGCTGCAACTCGCGCTTCGAGACCTTGAGAGCGGTTGTCAAGTTGCTGGGATGTCATAGTTAGTCATTTGCCATTTGTTATTTGTCCTTTGTCACTGTTTCCCATTCTCTATTTGCTCATAATTCATTGACAATTTCATTGCTAGAGGTTTTATTGACTCGTTCTGGATTTGGTTGTAAGGTTTCGGGCAATGATTGAACGCCTCCCCACTGGCTAATAAAACTTTGCAGCAGTGCTTCTTGTTGGTTGCGAAATCCTTCTAAGTTGTAACCCCTATTCATCGTCGAAAACCAGATAATTCCCTGCTGCTGCGTGGGTAAAGCTCCGCCTAAAGCGCTGACATTATTTAAACTTCCGGATTTAACAATAGCAAATGGGGGAAGTGGACGTTCGTTTAAAATACCTTCATCTTGTCCAACAACCGCCAAGACATCGCCAAGGCTCATGTTATAAGGTTGAAGATATCGGGAAATGGCGAGAAATAAACCGGAAGCTGCACGGGGAGAAATCTTATTTTGATCGCTTAATCCAGAACCATTAACTAATGTAATTTCCGCTTGAGGAACGCCTGCGGCGGCGGCGGCTTGTTGGGCAACAACATTCGCTCCCCCGACGGAGTTGGCGAGCATGTCCGCCATTTTATTATTACTATATTGATTCATTTTTTTGATCAGTTCAGCCAGGGGGAAGGAATAGTGGCGAATCAGGGGTTGGACGTTGCTAGGAGGGGTGGGGGAGACTTGTACCGAACCCGCGATCGCAACTTCAGGTTTGGGGGTGTCTGGGGGTAGGGTTTGATACTGAGTTTGGGCTTCAGGTGTCCACAGTTGAGCATTTAACCCTTGTCTGAGGAGTGTCCCTGATTTGAATGGGTCAAACTCAAAGTTCATGTAAAATTTGCCTGTGATGATTAAATTCCCCGCTATCTGCTGAATACCCATCTGATTCAGGAGATTACCGAGTGCGATCGCTTCTTCCCAGACAAAGAATGGATCGTCTCCCCCTTCAATCACTAAGTCTCCCTGGAGAACGCCGTTTTCCACCGCACCCGTTGCGCCAATCAGGGTAATGAATTGGTGATCAGGACCAAAGGTTTGCAATGCAGCCAGGGAGGTGGCGACTTTGGTGATAGAAGCCGCAGGTAAGGGAACCGTACCTTGATAATTCGCTAGCAGAGTATCCCCCGCTTGAATCCAGATCCCATGATTTTCCTTGGCAAATCCTTTGGCGGCTAAACCATTCATGTACTGCTCAATTTGCGCTTGAATCGCCGGATTAGGATTATCCGGGGAAGCGAGTGAGGGAATCGCTGGTTTTTGTGTCAATTCCGCTTCTGGTGGACTTTCGGTGACTGAGACACTATCGATCTCGTTTTCGTTGGCGGAAGGTTGGGAGGGATTAGATTGAGGAGAACATCCGGCGGTAAAGGTTAGCAGGGTTAGGGATAGTGCAGTCGTCAAGGACAGGGGTTTGAGCATTGGAATTATACGAATTACGGATTATGATTTCCCAATCTAGACTGTACTATAGCGTTTCTCATCTTATGTGGGGGGCAGGGCGCAAGGATGGTGCCCCTACAGCGCCCAATGACTAATGACTAATGACTAATCAAGCAATTTGACTTCCCCACACTTGGTTTTCTCGCTCAATTTCCCCCAAGAAGTTACAAAACGTTTTTTCGTGGTTTTGCTCCCAACGCTGAATAATATGAAGAATTTCTCGTAATAGATAGCCGGAACCACAGGCAACATAATCGACAATATATTCCGATTCCAGACTGAGAGATGCCAGAGAATTGCCACGAAAATCAACCAGATAACCGCCGGCTAATTTTAAAATTGGATAGGCGAGCAAACTATAATTATCTGAAACATGACGACATTCGACCATGAAATCAGCAGCGCCTCGGGCGATTTCACAAAATTCCATGGCTGAGTTATCGATTGAGCGAATATCCCGACAGCATATCCACAAGGGGAAACTGCCGCTCAATGCTTCTTTTGCCCGATGATAGCCGGGACGCAAATAGGCGATCGCATCCTCTAGGGAGATTTGAGAGTGACAGTAAATCTGAGTGTAGTCTTGACTGTGAGCGCTTCTGAAATAGGCAGCGCTCCGGGTTCCATAGTAGCAGTCTCCGGTGCGTAATCCTTGTACATAAGCAAATTCTAAATCTCCTAAAGTCACATCCAATGTTTTTGATGTGATGGCAATCACTAAAGACGGGTCACCCACTTGACGTAACCAGTTGGATGTCCCGTCGATCGGATCGACAAATATAGAATAGCCAGCGTAAGGATTTAGCTTCGGGTGTTCTCCTTGGAGATAAAGGTTGATGGGATAGTCGGCTAAACAAGAACAGATAATTTCACCCGCTTGGTGATTAATTTCATGTTCAGCTTTTCCATTGATGATTGACTGATTTTGGTAAGAAAGATTGTCTAAAAAAGTGGTTAGGTTTTCGGCAATTGATGAACAGATGGGTAGGTAATCCATAATTCAAGAACTCCTCTGGGGAGATCTATACCCTCAAGGTTTCCTGGTAATACGCCATGAACAGTAAATATTACCTGGACTAATGGGCATAAATTCAGTAAATATGTACTACAGGTGACTGACTAATTTAGTCTTACTGGAGACAGTCGGCAGATTAAATAGCCGCTCTAGTTCTTGGACAGGTTGACGATGAGTGGTATCAACGCTGGGCATTTCCTGCCAGCAGTGTGAACAGAACCAGTAGAGGCGATGGTGGCTAATGTGCCGGAGTAAGGGATGGGAGCAGCAGGGACAAGTATTCATAAATCTTGCAGATTTTTTCTTTTGATGTTTTTTTATGTATAAATATTATTTTTACGTAAAAATGTTTACTAAATCTTGATCGATATCTCTGATAACTTGTGATAATAAATCAAAAAATATGTGATTGGTTTTACATAAATTGAGTGATCAATATCATGTTGAAGTGATACCAAATCCGCTTTTGTCACCCTTTCTGCCTGGGAACCCTCTGCCTTGAAGCCTTTTGCTATATCATCGATCACGTTAGTGTCATCGCCAGTTATGTCTACCCAAAACTCTACCCCTCTCACCATCTCAGACGCTCAAGCACTCCTCGAACCCTTCAACTGTATTGAGAGTCAACCTGTGGTGTCAGACTCCGAAAAAGAGAAACTGCGGCAAGCCTTAGGGTTACTTGCCGAACATTCAGATTATCAAATTTTTGGTATTTGCGCGAATACAGCGGCTCAGGGTTTATCGGCGCTCAAAACCTATGCTCAAGCTTTAGGGTATCAACCGAATCTTGACCTGACTCCGATTGAGGGAGCGGTGTATATCAAATATAACGGCAATTCAGGATTGTGTTATATCGATTCCTATACGGGTGAGCATCGTGGTGTTTTAGTTTCCTGCCAATCTTCTTTTGAAGGGGGTATTAATGACATGTACGGTCATCTCCCCCTCGATTTATTTGCGTCATCAGATTAATCGATTTGTATCATATCACCTGAGCCAGTAGGGGAGGCAGAGCCTCAAGAGGACTGTTCCCAGGCTGAGCCTGGGAACGAGGATGTGTCTCACCGAGGCAATCGATACTTAAAGTCGCGTTTTCCTTGGTAGTCCGTTAAATCTGCCAATGTTTCCAAACTCTGAACCCCAGGATACAACTGACCATTAATTTCCCAAGTCGGATACCCTTTTATTCCTGCGGCTTGGCACAGTTTAGGCTGCGGATTTTTCCCAGCCGAATTACACTCGATATAATCGATTTCGCTAAAGGCTTCTTTGCCAAATAACTCCTTTTGATCGTGGCAATGGGGACAAGTAAACGCACCATATTTTTTAGCACCAACGGCGGTAAGATGACGAGCGAGTTCCATTTCCGCTTCGCCAGAGGTGGTGGTTATTTTCCAGCCGTAGGGGGCTTTAGGCGCAGTGGATATCTGAGGAATCACGCCGCTGTCTACTCCGCTAGCCGTTGTCTGTTCACCACTCATGCCATAAACACCCAAGGTGCCAATCAGCGCTACCATACCGACAACAATGCCTGTGAAAAACAGTTGTCCCACATCTTCCCACTCACGCCCAATAATCGTCAGCACAAATAAGGCAATTGAGCAGAAGGCGGATACCAGGCAATAGATACAAAATGCTCCAATGACAACGGACATGAGATAGACAAGGTAGCCACTGAAGACAACCATGGCGGTTGAGCCAGCAAACATCAGCAGCCAACTCCCATCGTCTACTTGTCGGCGAAAGTCTTTGTTATCTGAGGATTTGACAAGTTGGGGCGCAAAGGCAAATACCGCGATCGCAGTGTAGGCTAAAAAGCCAAACAAGCTTAGGGGAACACCAAAAAGCCAAGCATAACTACTACTTAAGACAGCTTGACAGTTGATTACACCGCCTGTGGGACATACGGCTTCTTTAAATACCCCAGTTTCCACCAAGGTAAGGTAAGCCGTATCTAAAGCACCAAGAATCGCGATCGCACCAATAAGCGGGCGAGACTGGCGATGAATCCAGGGAGCAGAACGTCGGCGTCTCATATTTATCAATCAGCACTAGGAATTTCAGGAGCAATCGAAAAGGTTACGATTCACTCTTACTTAGAATGTAACTTGACCGAAGACATGGGTTGCGGCGATGCTTTCGTGTTAACACTACGTCGTGCCGCTTCTACAAATTGACTGACGCGAATCGGGTCAATGGGTTGCTCAATTCGTCCCCGTCGTTTCAGGGAACTGGAGACAATTACTCCGTCGGCGGCTTGCATTAAGGTGGGAATATTTTCCCAGTTAGCACCACTACCGATAAACACGGGCGTTCCATTGGCGGCGGCTGAGGCGAGTTCTAAGTCTTCTAGACTGGGAGGACTCCCCGTTGCCCATCCGGAGAGGATGACGCCATCGGCTAACCCTCGTTCAATGGTTTCTTGTACCGCTGTGGTCAAATTGGGTGATCCCAAGGGACGTCCATGCTTGACTAGGACATCGGCTAAAATTTGTACATCACTACCGAGTTCTCGGCGATACCGCAACAGTTCATAAGCCTGTCCTTCGATCAACCCTTGATCCGTTGCCATGACGCCAGTGAGAACATTCACCCGGATAAACTGGGCTTGGACACAACTGGCGATCGCGATCGCGCTTTGGGCGTCATTACGTAACACGTTGATCCCCACAGGTAATGTGACCAAATTCATCAACCGTCCCATAATTAAGGTCATCGCACTGACGACAGCGGGATCGACTTGGTTTTTGGTGAAGGGAGCATCAAAAAAATTCTCCACGATTACCCCATCAACTCCCCCTGATGCCAGTGCTGTCGCCTCTTGTTCGGCTCGATCAATCACCGCTTTTAAACTCCCTCCCCAACGGGGAGACGTTGGCAGGGGTAACAGATGCACAACGCCAATGATGGGATTGGGTGTCTTGAAAATTTGTTGTAAGTTCACGTATCTACCTGAAAACCGTTCACAAGAATTTGAATATACTCAGGTTTGACAACCACAGAGATTCTCTATCTAACTAATTCGATGGATTGACAAATGAAATATACCATGGTAAATGACAGCATAAATCTCTCAGAATCCTAACCATCGCCTAATTCTTAAGCACCAACCGCTCAGTAGGGTAACGTCAGCAGACGCTCGCTAATAGTCGCCCTTCCCCCAGTCAAGCGTCAAGTTAGATTAAGTTACCGAGTGTATTGCATATATTAATAAAATTTTATATAAATAAGTAACGGGGTTAAACTAGAGCAACCAAAGAACATCCGGACTGGTGGAGCGTGGGTAAACTCTAAGACTATGCCCCTATGAATCAAGTAAAGCTGGGAAAAAATAAAGTGATCAGGATTGAATCAGCCTGAACTCAGGAGAGGTTCTCTCCACAAGGGTTACAGGGAACTGCTCACGACTCATGCTTACTGATTAGGAGCGCTGGAAATCAAGCGCTACTCCACTCTAGTGCCGATTGTAGTAGATAACCGCATGGGCAACAAGCCAACCATTGCCATTTCTCATTTAGGCTGTGAAAAAAATCGTATTGATACGGAGCATATCCTGGGTCTGCTGGTTCAAGCGGGCTACCCAGTCGATAGCAACGAAGATTTAGCCGAATATGTTATTGTAAATACCTGTAGCTTCATAGAGGCAGCGCGGGCAGAATCGGTTCGCACGTTAGTCGAGCTAGCAGAAGCCAATAAGAAAATTGTTATTGCTGGCTGCATGGCACAACATTTCCAAGAGAAATTGTTGGCAGAATTGCCAGAAGCTGTAGCTGTAGTCGGAACGGGCGATTATCAGAACATCGTCGAAGTGATAGAACGGGTAGAAGCAGGAGAACGGGTCAAAGCCGTTTCAGCCGAACCCAGCTATATTGCGGATGAAACAACGCCGCGCTATCGCACAACCTCAGAAGGAGTCGCTTACCTGCGCGTAGCAGAAGGATGTAACTATCGGTGCGCCTTCTGCATCATTCCGTATCTGAGGGGAAACCAGCGATCGCGCACGATTGAATCAATTGTGGCGGAAGCTGAACAATTGGCGTCCCAAGGCGTGCAAGAATTAATCCTCATTTCTCAAATCACAACCAACTATGGCGTCGATCTGTATGGAGAACCCAAGTTAGCTGAACTCTTGCGAGCATTAGGTAAGGTGGATATCCCCTGGATTCGGATGCACTATGCCTATCCGACGGGTTTAACCGAGCCAGTGATAGCAGCAATTCAGGAAACGCCTAATGTTCTGCCTTACTTGGATTTACCCCTACAGCATTCCCATCCAGAAGTCCTGCGTGCAATGAACCGTCCTTGGCAGGGGCGAGTGAATGATCAGATTATTGATCAGATTAAAGCCGCCTTGCCAAATGCGGTGCTGAGGACTACCTTTATCGTCGGGTTTCCTGGCGAGACAGAGCAGCACTTTAACCATTTGCTGCAATTTGTCCAGCATCACGAGTTTGACCACGTTGGTGTCTTTACTTTTTCTCCCGAAGAGGGTACACCAGCCTACAACTTGCCCAATCCAGTCCCCCAAGCCGTCATGGAGGAGCGTCGCCAGACGCTGATGGCAGTTCAACAGCCGATTACGTTGAAGAAAAACCAAGGTGAAGTGGGCAAGATCGTTGAGGTTCTGATTGAGCAAGAGAACCCCTCAACCGGAAAACAGATCGGTCGCTCAGCTCGATTTGCCCCCGAGGTCGATGGATTAGTCTACGTCCAAGGCGAAGCCCCCTTGGGGACCATCGTGGAAGTAGAAATCACCGATGCTGGCATCTATGACCTCTATGGTTCTGTAGTCCCTAGTCCACTGTTAGTTGTCGGTTAACTAGAGTCGATTCAGGGTAAGGGAATGTTGGCGATTGCCAACGGCTTAACCCAGATTCTTGATCACTGACGACTGACCTTAACCATCACGAAAAACTCACAACAACCGTTAAATTATGACCCTTTCATTCAATAATCTGGGCTTATCTGAAGAGTGCCTCCATCAACTGGAAAAATTAGGTTTTGATACACCAACGGAAATTCAATCTCAAGCCATTCCGGAACTGTTGGCAGGGCGAGATGTGGTCGCTCAATCTCAAACCGGTACAGGGAAAACCGCTGCCTTTTCTTTGCCGATTTTGGAACAGCTTGATCCTAATGCCCGAGGCGTACAAGCCTTAATTCTTGCCCCAACACGAGAATTAGCCCGACAAGTGGCAGATGCCATTCGGGACTTGACCAGCAAGCGCCGTGTCGGTATAGTCACCGTCTACGGAGGACAATCCATTGATCGCCAAATTCGTCTGTTACAACGTAATGCTCAAATGGTTGTCGGGACGCCAGGGCGAGTGATTGATTTGCTGGATCGAGGAGATCTGAAATTAGATCAAGTCAAATGGGTGGTCTTAGATGAAGCCGATGAAATGTTGAGCATGGGCTTTATCGATGATGTCAAGAAAATCCTCAAGCAAGCCCCCAAAGAACGCCAGACTGCCTGTTTTTCGGCAACAATGCCGAAGGCGATTCGGGATTTAGTCAATCAGTTCCTCAAATCCCCGGTGACGGTAACTGTAGAACTACCCAAAGCCACCCCAGCACGGATTGAGCAACGGGTTTATATGATCCCCCGGGGCTGTTCAAAGTCCAAAGCCCTACAGCCGATTTTGGCACTGGAAGACCCGGAAGCAGCATTAATTTTTGTGCGGACGCGGCGGTCAGCAGCGGAACTCACTAGCCAGTTACAAGCGGCTGGTCATAGTGTGGATGAGTATCACGGCGACCTCAGCCAAAGCCAACGGGAGCGTTTGTTGTCCCGATTCCGCCAGAGTCAGGTGCGCTGGGTGGTGGCGACGGATATTGCCGCACGCGGTCTGGATGTAGACCACCTCACTCATGTGATTAATTATGACCTGCCAGATCAGGTGGAAAGTTATATTCACCGGATTGGTCGTACCGGACGTGCTGGGAAAACCGGAACCGCGATTTCCTTGATTCAACCCTTTGAACGGCGCAAACTGCACCAGATTGAACGGAAAGTCCGGCAGAACTTACAAGTGTCTCGGATTCCCACGCGATCGCAGATCGAAGCGCGGCGCTTGGAGAAATTGCAAGATGAGTTACGCGAGGCACTCACCGGAGAACGTATGGCATCATTCCTGCCGATTGTGCGGGAGTTGAGTGAAGAATACGACCCTCACGCGATCGCTGCCGCCGCTTTGCAAATGGTCTACGATCACACGCAACCGGAGTTAGCCGCCATCGAGATTGAACATAAAGTAGAACGTCCGAAACTGGTGAAGCGTCGGAATAACAAATCCAAAGAATCGGTCACTCATAACCGTTCTCGGTAATTGATTGAGTTCATCCCATGACCAATAGGCGTGGGATGAATTTGTCATTTGTCTTATGTCATACTCGCTTCGCGAGAAGCAAGCTACGTCTTATGTCGAAGAGTTCTTGCACTTAGTTAGGGCGGGTTTAGTGACATCTGGGTGGCAAGCAGCGATAATGGTGAAACCCGCCCCTACAGATGTGCTATGGCATGTCTGGTCACTCAAACGTTTTTTCGGGTCATTTGTATTATATGACCAACATCAAGTAAAAAATTACCCATGACTCTGTCTGCTACCAATACCCCTCAAACTACAGATACTTTTACTAAACCTAGTCAATGGTCGGGTCTAATTGAGACGTATCGGTCTTATTTACCCGTCACCGCCTCAACTCCCGTAGTGACTCTCTTGGAGGGAAATACGCCTCTAATCCCCACCCCTGCCCTTTCAGAAGCGGTAGGCAAAGGAGTCAAGGTATTGGTTAAATATGATGGTCTTAATCCTACAGGTAGCTTTAAAGACCGGGGTATGACCATGGCGATTTCTAAGGCAAAGGAAGCCGGGGCAAAGGCGGTTATTTGTGCCAGTACTGGGAATACCTCTGCCTCGGCTGCGGCTTATGCGACTCGGGGTAATATGCAAGCGTTTGTGTTAATTCCGGATGGGTATGTCGCCTTGGGGAAATTGGCGCAAGCCTTGGTGTATGGGGCGCAGGTATTGGCAATTGAGGGAAATTTTGACGACTGCTTGCGAATTGTCCAGGAGTTAGCGGCAAATTATCCGGTAACGTTGGTGAATTCGGTCAATCCCTATCGATTGGAAGGTCAAAAAACGGGCGCGTTTGAAATTGTTGATAATTTAGGGAATGCTCCTGATTGGTTGTGTATTCCGGTGGGAAATGCCGGAAATATTACCGCGTACTGGATGGGCTTTTGCCAGTATCATCAACATGGGAAGTGCGATCGCTTACCTCGGATGATGGGATTCCAAGCGGCTGGCGCGTCACCGTTGATTCTGGGTGAACCCGTGGCGCATCCGGAAACAATCGCCACCGCGATTCGGATTGGTAATCCAGCCAGTTGGGAGAAAGCTGTTGCGGTAAAAGATGCCAGTCAGGGACAGTTTAATAGCGTTACTGATGAGGAAATTCTGGCAGCCTATCGCCTCTTAGCATCAAAAGAAGGAATATTTTGTGAACCCGCTAGCGCTGCATCGGTGGCGGGGTTATTGAAAGTGAAAGATCAAGTTCCCACGGGAGCAACGGTGGTTTGTGTGCTAACCGGGAATGGGCTAAAAGATCCGGATACGGCGATTAAACATTGCAACAACCAATTACAGCGAGGAATTGAGCCAACGACAACTGCTGTCGCTGATGTGATGGGATTAAGTTCAACCTGAATGCAGTAAGCGATTGAAATCGCTGCTACACAAATGTATGCGAAGCCTTCCCGAAGGGTAGTCCGCCTGCGCGGACTGGATTATAACGGGGATAGTTAACCCTGATTGGGCATTATATCGTGTCCGGTTGATCACTTGCGATATAGCTAATCAAGGGACTAAATCTCCTACTCCCGCCAAAACATAATGGGGACGATAGGCGAAATGGATTAAATCCTCATGGCGGGTGACTCCAGACAATACTAACGCCGTCTCAATTTCTGACTCAATTCCGGCAATAATGTCAGTATCCATGCGATCGCCAATGATGGCTGTATCTTCGCGACGACAGCCTAACTTTTTCAGGGCGTGACGCATCATCAAGGGATTTGGTTTGCCGACAAAGTAAGCTTTTGCCCTCGTCGATAATTCCAAAGGGGAAATTAACGCCCCTGTCGCAGGGACAATTCCTTTCTCACTCGGTCCAGTTAAGTCAGAATTGGTACCAATGAGTTTTGCCCCTTTCATCACTAACCGCGCCGCCTGTTCTAATTTCTCAAAGCTATAACTGCGTGTCTCGCCGACTACTACATAATCGGGGTTGGTATCATTCATGGAAAAGCCAGCATCATACAGCGCATTTGTCAACCCCGCTTCCCCAATCACAAAGGCACTTCCACCGGGACATTGTTGAGCCAAAAATGCCGCCGTTGCTAAGGCGCTGGTGTAGAAATTCTCCTCTGGGACTTCGACACCGAGTCGTTTCAGCTTCTCCCGCAACTCCCGAGGCGATCGCTCGCTACTATTGGTGAGAAACAGAAATTTCTTGTCCGACGCTTTCAACCAGTCCACAAATTCCTCTACTCCTGGTAGTAAGCGGTTGCCGTGATAAATCACGCCATCCATATCACAGATAAATGCCTGTTTGCCGCGTAGCTCATTCATCTACTGCTAGTCTTAACAATTCTGGACTAAATATCACCCCGTCAACCTAAAAACTAAAACTGGTTCGCATCAATCCCACCCAAAGGGTATCATTATTTGCATTATGTTCAGGATTGGTAATCATCACCAAGCCGGGAGTTATCGAAATTCGATCACTTAGAGGATAAGTATAGGATAATTCAAAATGCAACGAGGTATCCTCATCTTCTCGCTCAACAATATCATTATCGGTCACTTTCGGCGGCATCCCCACCACAAAATTTAATTGACTACCTAATTTCCCCACATCCAGCACAGCCAGTGTAATTGCCCAACTCCAGATCTCTGCATCGACGCCGGATGAACCACTCAAACCACTCACAGTCGGTGAACCTTCCGCATTTGCCTGAAAGTAGCTCAGCCAACCACCTAGAATCATCTGATCGTTTAACTTATAGGTCGATTGTAAGCCCAAAGCGTTGGAGGAAGTAGCGGTACTTTCACCAAAAGGTAACTGAGCCAATTCACTGCCCTTCGACGCGGTTATATTAACCGTTGAACCGGGTTCAGGGGCATAATATCGACCATAGGTTAACGCCATGCTTAACTCGTCTGATGGGGTAAACGTTACCTGACCTAAAGCCGTATATTGACCATTGAAAAGTCCCTCATCTGGATTGCTACCCGACGTGGTTAAATAGCTCACCCCAGCAGCAAGTTCATCGGTAAATTGGTAGTAGGCGACGGTTCCTGCACCAAAGGCAAAGGAGTAAATCGGGCTTTCCGCACCAAAATTAGAAATAGAGGAAACCGGATTCAGCGCCGGAAAAATCCGAGTCGGAAAATCAGCCGCTGGCGCGATCGCCACGATGCCGCGATCGCCGAGGGGGAATTCGTAAAATAGGGTACCAATGCTCACATCATTGCCCGTATTTGTCGCACCAATCAGACGAGTCATATCGGTTCCCGTCACGCTACTGCCAAAATTATTCACATTCCCAGCTTGTATCCGGGTTCGCAATCGATCTCTACCCGTAAAGCTGGTATCGAAGCTAAGGCTAACACGGGATGAGAGGGTGAGCGTTTCATCCAAGTCTGCTGAGGGTTTTTCGCCCCTAGGAACCGCCTGGCGATCGCCAAACGCTCCGGCTATATTAAAATTTACACTGCCGCGTAAAATTGTTGTCGTACTGAATGTCTGATCCTCCAGACGCATAACGGCTGCATCTAGAGTATCTACTTCTGTAATCACTGTCTCTAATTCTGTGGCAAAGTCGGCTTGTAACCGTTGCACCGTGGCTAAATCGTCTTCAGTAATTCCACTGGTTTTGGCGTCATTAATTAACCCTTCAATCCGACTCAAACAAAGGTTCAGTGTCGCCGCAAATTCATAACGGGTTAACGCCCGATTGCCCTCAAAGGTTTGGTCAGTTGAACCCCTTAAACAACGGTATTTTTCCACCAAACTCCGCAATGCCTCATACGCCCAATCTCTCGGACTCACATCCCGCAACTCACTCACTGGGGTAATTTGAGCCAGGGAAGAATCCGGTTGGCGATCGTCTTCAATGGGCAACCCAAGTGTTGAGGCTGTCGGCGGATCAGGAAATGGCAGATTAATCGGATCAGCTTGTGCTGAAACTGGGGATACAATTAGGAGATGATAACCCAGTATTGCTGATGTTACTGGCAATAGCGCACTCTGTTTGTTCATGATTTTTCCTTTAGTCCTCCTCATCCCCAACCCGAGTTTTTCATCTGACGTTTCACTCACTGCCTATAATGCCAGACACTTGGCGCTTATCGAGGGAACTTGGCGCCTGTGTCGGGCGGGTTTAATTCCATCTGGGTGCAACCGAAAAGATAGTAGTAAAACCCGCCCCTACCTTCTCCATTTCCCTAATTTATTCTGCTGAAAAGTCAGGTTTTTAATAGGGGCGAACCTTCAATTCTGTATTCACTCTTTCGATCACCTTTTGGGCGACATCTTCTGGAATTCTGGTGTATTCTAGCTCTTGATTCAACTCTTGTCCCCGCGTCATGATCCATCTCAACACGTCTTGAGTGTCTTGGACAAGGGTTTGATTTGGATATCTTTTATAGATAAGTAGCCAGGTTAAACTGACTAAAGGATAACCCTCCTCTGGATCATTAATATTGTCCGTAGTAAAATCCTGGTTAAACGTGACATTTGCCAGAGCTTTCTTGGTTTCTGCTAACGTCGGTTTAACATAACGACCCGCTTGGTTTTCCAACCGAGCCACAGGCAGATTATTTCTCTGGGCAACACCCGATTGAACATACCCAATTGCCCCATCAATGCGCCGCACTTCTGCCGCCACACCACTATCTTGGGGACGCGCCGCGAAAATATCAAATCCCCAATCGGGTTCTCGGCTGGCTTCTATCTTTCCCCCACTAATTTTATTCAAGTATTTCGTCAAAACAAAGGTAGCACCGCTACTGTCTGAGCGCACGATAACTTGAATTTCTTTATTCGGAAAGCGGGGATTCACCTGTTTCCAATTACCAATTTGACCCGTGAAAATCTTGGCAAGTTGTTCGCGAGAGAGTTTAATATTCGTGGGGACATCTTTAAGATTATAAACAATAGCAACCGCCCCTCCCCCAGTCGGTACCATCAGCAATCCATCTTCCACTTGATTTTCCTCAATCGGAGTGGGAATTAATGTGGTTGCCCCAAAGTCTACGGCTCGCTCCATAAATTTGCGAATCCCACCGCCACTGCCAATGGCTGTGTATTCAAACGTTTTGCCAGTTTCCTTTTCGTATTCAGTGCTATAGCGTTGGTAAAGGGGTTCAGGAAACGAAGCGCCAAACCCTTTAAGAACTTGAGCAGAAACAGCACTTATCGTCAAAGGAATAGTCGTTGCGGTTAATGTCACAGCTATAAATTTCGACCAATTCGCAAATGTAAATGTCTTCATAGGTCTCTGGTGTCGTGAGCAACAATTTTTCACCGAAGTAGGGGAAAGTCAATACTCCTCAAATCCTTACCCAGGACAAAGGAGAAAGAATAAATGACACTCCCCAGCCTTTAACGTTAATGTTTCCCGCCGACTTATGAACGCTGTACTCTATGAATAGTGATTTGCTGCGTATCCGCCGGAATTTCAAACCAGAAATCATTATCAAGCACAATTTCATAGACAAATTGTCCTAGACGGGTACTGCGCCACGTACTGACTATGGAGGCGTTGGGTTCCCACCGTTTGAGTGCTTTGATCACATCTTCGGGAACCGCACTCCGCTCAATTTCTTCGTCTACCTCAATAATTTGTCCATTGGGAGTCACATCAGCAACGAATTCAAAGCCTTGCTGGTTTTGACCTCTTAATTCATAAACAATAGACCCATCCGGCTTCATTTCAATATTTGCCGCTGTGGGTTCACCACCCGTTACCGTTCGCGCAGCCGCCATAACTGGAAGGGGTACGTCCTCAAGGGCTATTTGTCGTTCAATTCCGCCAAAGGTTTGGGCGAGCAAAACAGTTTGGGGATTAGGGATGGATTGAGCCTTTGCTTCACCTAAATTAATGGAGGAGGTAAGAATAGCCATTCCTGTGGCTATCACTATTCTCCACTTAGTCGTTGTACTGAAAGCCATTAACGTCTTTGCTTTTTGTTTTTCTTTCAATCTCTAGAAAATACACAAGCCCGATAATTTTGTCAAGTCATAAATCTCTTGAAGAAAGTTTGAGTATTTATGTATGCACAATAAAGTGCATTTGTCAAGAAAGCGGTTCTAATCTAATGACAAAGGAAATTCCTCTAAGACCTGGTTGAGCCATGTTTTGGATTGAAGCAGGGCTTTCTAATCATCATTGTCTTAATCACAGTGCTGCTTGATACTCTCAGCTCACAGAAAATTGGCTATCTTGGACTAGATGTTCACAAACACAGGAAAGGTTGAGGTTTTTGCCATGAAGGGATTTAGAACCCTGTTTGCCAATATGGGTTAACGCTGACTACCCTAGACGTACCACTGATCAAGCATTTTTGAGGCAAACGACTCTCAAAAGACGAGTGCCACAACTGCACCACTCAAGCGGACTTGCACTCAATCCTAATTCAGCTTGATTCTAATCCCAAACAGTAAAACTGTGGTTGTGGTTCTAGGGTGTCGTCAGACTGTCTGGGGAGTAAATCTGGATTTGATGCATCAAACAGCCTTCGTTCAAACGATTCACATCCACAATAGAACACAACTTGAGATTGACCTATGGAAACTCGCAAACGGATTGGTCTACTCACCAGTGGCGGTGACTGTCCCGGATTAAACGCGGTCATTCGCGCTGCCGTTAGACATGCTACCCTGAGCTATGATTGGGAAGTTTTAGGCATTCCCTACGCCACCCAAGGGTTATTGGAGGGCAAATCAGTCTCACTGAATGTTCATGGTCTAGATAGTCGGGGGATCGACCCACTCCTCAGTACGGGCGGTACTATCCTCGGTTCAGTTAATAAAGGGGATACCGAGGCTCAAGCCGAACAGATTATTGCTGGTTATCAGAAATTAGGTCTGGACGCCTTAATTGTCATCGGGGGTGATGGGAGTCTGGCGATTATGAATCAGCTTGCCCATAAAGGGAATATGAATATTGTGGGCGTCCCCAAGACGATTGATAATGATGTGGCGTTCACCAATTTAGCCGTTGGTTTCGATACGGCGGTGAACACCATTGTTGATGCCCTATCGCGCCTCTCCTATACAGCCGCCAGTCACGATCGCGTAATGGTGGTTGAGGTGATGGGGCGCGAAGCCGGACATCTCGCTCTAAATGCCGGGATTGCTGGCGGTGCTGATGTAATCCTGATCCCGGAGATTCCCTATTCTATTAGTGGTGTTTGTAAGCATATCACCGACCTGCGCGATCGCTGGAATCGCCGCTTTGCGATCGTTGTTGTGGCTGAGGGGGCGAAAACCATTGAGGGTCAAGAACGCTACTACACAGACGCCCTCGGTGAAGTCAGGCTGCGGGGTATCGGAGATTATGTCGCGGATCAGATTTCTCACTTCAGTGGGGATACAATTGAAGCGCGGGTGACGGTATTAGGTCACGTTCAACGGGGTGGTGCGCCCTCTGCATTAGACCGTTTGCTGGCTACCTCCTTTGGCAAAGCGGCTGTCGATTTAATTGCCAAGGATGACTATCAAAAAATGGTCGCTTGGCAAAATGGAGTGGTTGTCAACATTCCCATTGATGAGGTGACTGGCAACAGTCCGATTTTAGTGGATAGTCATCATCCTCTAGTGGAAACCGCTAAAGCCCTCGACACCTACGTTGGAGATTTGTAATTGACACCATCACGGCGGTACTTAGACAGTTTCTGGCACAATTTTTTGTCTAAGTACCCCATAACGGTTCAGTTGAGGCAAGCTAGAGTAAACTATTCAAAATTACCGCTTATCCAAGCAGTATTGCGCGAGAACCCAGGAATTCATTAGGGTATATCCAAGGATAAAACTCAGCGAATTTTAGCCATAAGTTTGGTGAGTGTGATCGTGTCTGAGTTCAGTTAAAAGACTTGAATTTATTGCCGCGATCGCACGTATCCAATCGACTACATCTGCGATTAGCTGACTTGATACAAAATAGTCTAGGGAAATGGGATCAAGGCGTTTGTCGGTGATGATACAAATCCTACCCTCAAACTTGATCAATTCTGTAATAAATGTATCCCTGTAGAGGCAACGCAAGGTGTTAACTTAAGCCACAACCCCCTCACCCCCAGCCCCTCTCCCACCAGGGGAGAGGGGAGCAAGAAGGAATAATTATTAATAACAGGACTTACGCAGCCACACCAGATATACTGGTTAAGGTGCGTTACGCTTCTCAAACTCGCTTAACTCTGTAAGAAATGTATCCCTGTAGGGGCACGGCATTGCCGTGCCCTTACCAAGTGAGGAGTTGCCGATGATGCATTAAACACCAAGAGGCGTTTATAATAGTCCCATTATTTATAATATAAAATAATGCAAGAAAGCCTTTATTAGTCATAAGTAGGTGGACACAATTAAAGTGAACGGTTGAGATTAGGGAACAGGGAACAGGGAACAGGGAACAGTAAGGGTTTGAGGGCAATTTGCAAAACTTAACACAGTACCGTTTTCTTTTGTCCGACTACTTA
>NZ_JAVJTO010000019.1:0-57477 GCF_040220235.1 Coleofasciculus sp. B1-GNL1-01 | reverse complement strand
GGGTAGAAGTTCGGTCAGCAAATAAGTCTAATTGCTGTTCTTTAATCCGATTTTCCATTTCTCCTCTCGGACAATATTGTTTAGTATAAAGTTGAGAAGGCGTAATTTGAGAAGGAGGTAAAGATGTGACGACATGACGAAACTCTAACCCTTCACTCCCATAAACCACTTTTGTTACCACTCTTCTTTGACGACTCCATGACTTTTCAGTTTGATAGTAGATAGAGCGAAACCAAGTCACGTTGGGAACTAACTTTCTCACCTCTTCTAAGTCTTCATCCTTAGAGAAAAGACTATCCATCAATTTAGTGACTGGCAATAACTTCTCTTCGTATTCTTTTTTTGCTTTTTCAATAAGATTCGTTGCTCGTAACTTCAATTGGCTATTTGTTGCCATTGCTATCACATAATTTACCCCTTCTTTCTCTTCACAAAAATTCATAAGCTCTTCACGAGCATAAGCACTATCGCCTCGCACTATTATCTGCGTATTATGCCATTTTTCTCGAATTAAGCCAATGATTCTCTGCAATTCTTCTAATGCTCCTTCGGCTGGGTCTACATTAGAAGGACGTAATCTTGCCACTAATAAATGATGTCCACAGAAGATATATAAAGGTGCATAGCAAACTCCTTTATAATAAGTATTAAAAAATGCGCCTTCTTGATGTCCATGCACTTGGTCATCGGTGACATCCATGTCTAAAATGATTTGTTGAGGAGGGGTTTGATAAGACTCCAAAAAGATGTCTACGAAGGCTTTTTTAATCTCTTCCGGGTTAGCTTCAATACGATGATAGCGGGATTCTTGTTGCTGAAGGATTGTATCGGGGCAATATTCCAGCCGATTTAAGGTGCTTTTTCCGGCTAAAATTGCTGATAATGAGTCATCAAAATTGAGCTTTTCTAAGGCGATTGCTAAAGCAGGATCATAGCGTAGTTGGTCATGATCATTGACATCTTCGTATCCTAAAGCAATTCCATAAACTCTTTGAGCGAGTAATTGATGAACTGAATAATTTAGATAAGATAAATGCCGATGGTCTTGAAAGCATTCGGCAAATCTTGCTGTAATCCTTAATTTTTTATCTAACTCTGCTAACCAAACGATTACTGCATCTGAGGTGATTTGACCTCCGTTAAAGTTAGCAAGAAGTTCTTTCCCTTTCTTTTTCCCAAAGTTGAGTGAATGGTCATTCCTTTGAGATAAGTTAGCAATCATAAAGCAAAATATTTGACCTTTTCTATAACTAAATTATATCAGGTTTTATGGATTTTATTCTCAATTTAATTGTCAAAATTCTATTTGAGTCTATCAAGAAAAGTTAATTAGCTTAAACTTTACGCCAATTCAACTAAAACGGATTTAAATTGTGTATTCTCTGTTGCCTGTTTCCTGTTGCCTTTCAAGGTTTTAGGTGTCCCAATTTAAATGCCGAACAGCTTAATTCTTTTTACTAAAGCTATATTCCAAAAATATGAGCATCAATTTACTTTTTTTATTAGGTTGAGGAGCATGATTATTCAGAGGCTTGAAGGTGCAACACACTGTTGTGTGCGGTTGGGGGGAATAAATGGGCTTAAATCCTTGTCTGGCAAGGTTTTTGTAATTTGCGCTCGCGCTTCTTGTGAGAAATGCGGGGCTAGGACTAGCTACAATTGGTGTTTATTTACTCGGCATAATTTTCATTGTTTTATTTTTCTTGATCAAGCAGCACTGGATAGTAATTTATACTAAAAGTGTTAATTTAGTCTTGTTTTATAAGAAGCCGGAAAATGTTGAGCCGTTTAGAACTACAGTTTTGGCTGAACTCCGTTAAGTTGTGTTGTCAAGTAGGCATCGCCTATTCAAATGTATGTAAGTCAAATCACCCAAATCTTAAATCGGTAATGCCCACTAAAGCTGTTTAGTGGTGTTTTGCCGTAGATATCACTGATAATATAATTAATTCAGTTGGCTAACACAGCGATGGACACTCTAACCCTGAACGTACCCCCCACCGTCGGTTTAACCGACGAGCAATTTTATCAACTTTGTGTGGCAAATGAACAATGGCGCTTAGAACTTACCGCTAATGGAGAATTAATAATTATGCCCCCAATAGGTGGAGAAAGTGGCATTAGTAATGCAGGTTTGACGGCTAAAGTTTACAATTGGAACGAGCAAACCCGACTGGGAAAAGTGTTTGACTCTTCCACTGAGTTTCGATTACCCAATAATGCTAAACGTTGTCCCGATGTATCCTGGGTAATCCTGGAACGATGGGAAGCCTTATCACCTGAACAACGGCGACGTTTTCCGCCTTTATGTCCAGACTTTGTGATTGAACTTCGTTCTGAAAGCGATTCGCTCCAAGGTTTACGTGCCAAAATGTTAGAGTACCGGGAGAATGGTGCCCGCTTAGGTTGGCTGATTGATCCGCAAACGCCCCTAGTGGAAATTTATCGACCAGGCGTTGATGTCGAACAGATCAATTTTTCTGTTGATGCACCACCCCCACTTTCAGGGGAAGACGTGTTACCGGGATTTGTTCTCGATTTAACGGTTATACTGAATCCTTAAATTTCTGATTCAATCCACTTTATAGTGTTTATCGTTGTGTGAGCGCAAGCCTTGCGCCCCTACATCACTCTTTGTATGGGTTAACCCTACGCCTTTAGGAACCGTTATAGAAATCGACTTAAATCAAAATCGTCGTCAGGAACCACTTGTTTAAACCGTTGTGCATTCAAAACTAACAATAATCGCTCCGAATAATCCACCGCCCCCCGCAACTCGTCTCGTAATATCTGTAAGCCGCCATTAGCATACTCTTCAAAAATATGAATCCTTTCCTCCTCTGCTTTGGCATCAAAAGAGGAGAGAATTTTGGCATCTTTGGTTTCGACAAGCGCCAAAAGTTTAATTAGCGCATCATATCCCCGCGACACAAATATCTCTAACCCAATCGGTGCAGGTTCTTTCTTGGCAATTGTTCCCAGAGGCGATCGCTTCCTGCGCTTGACACCCAACGCCGCTGCAAATGCGATAACGTCAGCATACGTTTGAAAGGGTCCGGTTGTCTCGGCTGATGCGGTTAACGCTTTGACTAAATCGGCTTGATCCTTGGCAATTCGGATGCGATTGACGCCCATTCCCCTGATATCCTCCTATTTTCGTCATTCGTCATTCGTCATTCGTCATTTGTCATTTGTCATTCGTCATTTGTCATTTGTCATTTGTCATTTAGTCGGGGCGGGTTTTGCAGCCAAGCTAGGGATAACAATCAATATTAGTCCCTAAACCCGCCCCTACACACAGACGCTCCATGGCTCGTCTGGAACATGGCTCCCCCAGCTTCCCCAGCTTCCCCAGCTTCCCCAGCTCCCCCAGCTTCCCCACCCGACATCCTACCGAGTTTGCTGAATGTAGAGTAAAATACCCCGTGCGATCGCTTGGGCAATAAGGCTGCGAAATTCAGGTGTGGCAAGTCTTGGCGCATCTTCAGCCCCGGTGACAAACCCCACTTCCACTAACGCAGAAGGCATAGAGGTGCGTCGGATGACATAAAATCTACCTCGCTTCACGCCGCGATTCCGCATTCCGGTACTCTGTAAGAGACTGTTTTGAATCGCTTCAGCTAGCCCTCGCCCATTGGCATAGTAATAGGTTTCCACCCCATTCACATCGGGACGACTCAGGCTAATCGCATTGGCGTGGATACTGACAAATAGGTCAACATTAGTTTGTTCGGCGAGTTGAACTCGTCCTCTCAGGCTAATAAATCGATCATCCGATCGCGTCAATATCGTTTGTACACCCTGTTGTTCTAAAAGTTGTGCAACTTGGAGAGAAATGGGTAAAATTACGTTCTTCTCCTGCAAGCCACCAATCCCCACAGCGCCGGGATCTCTGCCCCCATGTCCCGGATCAAGCATCACCACAACGCGAGTATTGCGTACTCCAGGAAATACAGTCGGGGGTGGTGAACTCTCTGGCGGTAATCGTTCCGGTGGCGGTACGGGAAGCGTACCCGTTGGTGGTGAAACGACTCTCCTCTGTCGCAGGGATAGGGCTAACAATTGTTCGCTGGGTTGATTGAGTTCGCCAATCTGGGTATTTCGATCCGGTTGAACCACAATCACCACAGTACGCGAATCAGGCTGGCGTAGTCTCACCTGGGATAATGGACTATTGACGCCTAGCTGAGGTCCTTGGATTCGGTCAGCCAGTTGAGCATCTGGGATGGTAATTTGGAACTGGTTGGCGCTGGGATTCCAATTCCCACTCGCCCGAATCCGTTGATCTGCCCGAATTAATAATTGAGTACCATTTTGGGCAATTTGCACTGATTCAATCGTGGCGAGATTCGTAGCCGCCGTGGGTTCCCGATCGACTCGTCGCGGCGATAAGTCCTGAAGCTGCGACGCCGAAACTCCTCTGGGTAATAATACCAAACCGCCAACAGCACTATAATTCATCTGCCAGTCGGGACTCTCGCGATTCACGTTTAAGGTGATGCGAGTTGGGGATGAACCCGACTGTTGGGATAATTGAATTTGGCTAACCCCATAGCGATTCACTGATACTGTTTGATTTCGTAACGCTGGGGGTAGGGTAATCCCTTCTACATCAAACTCAATGGTTTCGCGATCGCGACTCCGTTCCACCTGAATCTCTTTAACTTCCCCCTCATTGGTGCGAATGAAAAACCCATCCCGCGTCACCTGAATCGGATCAAGTTGCACACTTGACTCGGTTCTGTCGGGAGAGGGTTCCGGTGGTGTGGGACGAGGTGTGGGTTGGGGGGGAGGAGTTGTCGGCGGTAGGGGACGAGGTGCGGGTGTGGTTATCCGCTGCGGTTCAGGAAGTTGTACAAACCACTGTCTCGGTGACGCCCCCCGAAACTGAATCTGTTGGGGATCTATGGTATAACCTGGTGCAATTTCTACCACAATCCGCGTCGTCTGGCGGTCAAACTGTCCCACCCGAATTTCCCGAATCCCTCCCCCTACAGGCTGGCTGACGCTGGGGCGTCCCAATGTCGTACCGGGTAAATCGATAACCAGGCGCAGGGGATTGGGAATCAGTTGGGCTGTGGGTTGAACGCTACCATCTGTGGTAAATTCCAGTTGATTTTGACTCGCATCAAATCGCCACAGCAAAAGCCTAGCCGCTTCTGCGGGTAATGAAACCAGAAACGTACTCCAGAAGCTAATAAGTAGCAGTAGCCACTGAATTTTCCTCATTCCCTTACCCTCACGATTAATCGTCTAACTGCCAATTGCTTGCTCAATGTCAGCCTGGTCTAGTTTACGTCCAATTAGCACTAACCGAGTTTGGCGAGATTCGCCGTTGTGCCACAGTCGATCATAGAATGAATCGAAGCGATTGCCGACTCCCTGTAAAACTAGACGCATGGGTTTATTGGGTACAGACACAAACCCTTTGATCCGGTAAATCTCCTGCTGTTGCACGAGTTGTTGCAGTTTGGCGATTAGGGTTTTGGGTTCAAAGGCTTGGTCAGAAATAAATTGGACGGAATTAATCTCGTCGTCATGGTCGTGGTCGTCCTCGGTATCATGATGACTGGGACGATTGTCTAAGTTATCCTCGACGGCGGCGTTGAACCCGAGTAAGAGTTCCGGCTGAATCTGTCCCTGATCACAAGGAATAACTTTAACTCCCGTGGGTAATTGATGCTGTAACCAGTCTTTGATCCTCCTCAGCGTCGCCTCATCGACTAAATCTACCTTGGTGAGTAAGACTAAATCCGCACAAGCCAATTGATCTTCAAAGAGTTCCTCAATTGGGGTTTCATGGTCTAAATTGGGGTCAGCTTGGCGTTGGGTTTCTAAGGCATTAATGTCACCGACTAAGGTTCCGGCGGCTAATGCTTGACAATCGACCACCGTGATTACTCCATCCACGGTAGCACCGTTGCGAATGGGAGTCCAACGGAAGGCTTGAACTAAGGGTTTGGGTAACGCTAATCCAGAGGTTTCAATTAGCATACAATCGATGCGATCGCGTCGTTGTAAGAGTTGCTGCATTGTCGGGTAGAATTCTTCCTGAACGGTGCAGCAAAGACAGCCATTGGTCAGTTCGACAATATTATCGTTAGGATTATCTTCCTCATCACAAATTTGGCAGGAACGCAATAACTCGCCATCAATACCCACTTCCCCAAACTCATTCACCAGAACGGCTATTTTACGTCCTTGGTTGTTTTGTAGTAAATGGCGCATTAATGTGGTTTTGCCAGAACCGAGAAAGCCGGTAATTACAGTTACGGGAATTTTATGCATGATTATTTGACCTCAGGATAAGGGTGGAATTCGTGCTAAGATGCCTTTTTTTAGGGGTTCAGGTCGTTTTGCCCAAGGCAATAAACCATCAGGTTGGCTATGGTACAAACTGGCACAGTCTAAGATAGCCGCTGCTGTTTTGGGTAATGTTTCTACATCTACGGGTAAATCCCCAAATAGATACGTGTGTTTACCCAAGGCGGCTAAGGAAACCGCACAAGGGCGACTACAAGCACTCATACATTCAATCGGTTGAAGTTTAAATTCATCCCGGAGTGACCAGTTTTGGTGGAGTTCCTGCAAGGGTTCTAGAAGTTTTTCTCCACCACTTTGACCAATGCGCTTGCCATCTTTCCAGGTACTGGCGCAGGTTGTACAAACAAATAAAGTGTGTTGATTCATTTTGATTCAGTCATATAGCGTTTTCATTTGGATCGTCAACATAGCAATGCTGTAAAAAGGCAATAGGCAATAGGCAATAGGGTAAAGAGTTTGTTTTAACAAAAAAAGGACATTTAGACAAACATGGCATTAGAGGTTGTCGTTAGGGTTGAGAGGGTTTATTCCAATCGCTTAACTGGTCTTCCAGTTGACGAATTGTTTTCGGAAACGGCATCGTCTTGGGTAAAGATAAACGTGACACTAATACCTGCCAAACCTCCCATAAAATGGGGACATCCAGGTGGAATTCGGCTAACCTATTGCTTTGGCTAAAAATATCTTGCGTTTCTCCTGACATAATCAGTTGTCCTTCATGTAAAATACACATCCAATCTGCCCATTGATAGGCAAAGTTTAGATCATGAGTAGCAATCACTAGAGTCGTTCCAGCGGCGTGAATCCGTTCTAACTCCTCCAGGAGATTGCCCGTTTGCACGCTATCTAAATAAGCTGTTGGCTCATCTAATAATAATAGTTCAGGATGCCGTGCCATTACCCCGGCTAGCGCAACTCGTCGTTTTTGTCCTAAACTGAGGTGATGTAAGGGGTTGTTGGCTAAGTCTTGTAAGCCAAATTCGGCTAAGGTTTGTTCAAGCCGCTGCTTGATTTCTGCCTGAGACAATTTTAGAGTATACAACCCATAAGCAATATCCTCAGCTACCGTTCCGGCGACTAATTGTTGTTCTGGGTCTTGAAACGCGAGTCCGATTTTTTGACGCCACTGATTCAGGGAATGGCGGTCATAGTTTAATCGTTTACCTGCCCAGTGGATTTGTCCCTGCTGGGGTTGAAAAAGTCCATCGGCTAAGAATAATAGAGTTGATTTACCCGACCCATTTTGACCCAGTAATGCGATTTTTTTAGTGACTGGAATGGATAAATTTAGTCCATTCAGCGCTGGTTTCTGTCCACCCGGATAGGTATAATAAACATCTTCAAATTCCAGTAACTTTTTGCTCATACATTTATCTTACATGATTTTAAAATGACCTATTCAGCCTTTAATCAGTAATGTCAACAATGGCGAAATCCTTGTCGTAGTGTGAGCATCTTGCTCACTATTAATACCCAATTGAAATGCATGACAGCTTATACAGGTGAATCAAGGGAATAGAGAACATGGAATAAACAACGAATGACAAATGACATAAGACATAAGACAAATGACAACTAACCAACTCAACTCCTAACAATCCCCCACAACCCAAAACGGCTTCCACTGCATAGCGTTTGGAGTAGCGATAGTGATGGAGTAAGCCAACCGGAAATTCCCCGGTAAAGCCTCGTGCTGCCAATCCCAAGGAAAATTGATGATAACGTTGTAATGTCCGCAAAAATAATTGTCCCACCAAGAGTCCTAAACTATGCATAGTTAAACGCCAATTGCGATAGCCATTTCGCGCCTGTTGTGCCAATTTTAACTCCTTTGCTGTTTTCAGCAAGATAAACACAAAGCGATACATTAATAGCAGAATATCTGTGAGGATAACTGGCACATTCAGCCGTCGCATCGTCTGTACAATTTCGATAAAAGGGACAGTACAAAGAATAAAAAACAGACAAGACACACAAGCCAGCGATCGCATGAACACAACGCCAGCTTGTTGACTACCGCTGCGACTGATATAGACATACCAGGAACCCAGATTCATCCCACCCCATTGATCGGTTTGGGCAACCTCGATTTGAGTCATGGGGGCGATATTCACGATTAAAGCGGGTAAACCCAAGAGTAAGAATAGAGATGCTAGGGCGATTAATCGCAAGTAAACTCGCCAGCGAATTCCGGCATAACCGACTGTCCATATTCCCATCCACAATATAATCAGAAATTGAGTCGGTGCATGGCTAAAAAGACTAATAAACAACACCACCAACGCGAAGCCCAATTTCTGGGCGGGGGGAAGATAACGCAGACGATTCCGGTACGCGATCGCATCAATTTCCAGAGTCATATTTATTTATTTACTCAGACTGTTAATCCCGTTCTGATCGCCCTTTGTATCGTCCAATAACAAAGCCGATAATTCCCGCACCAATTGCCCCCTGGGAAACAAATAACAGAGATTCCGTTTCACCACCCGGCGGTTCGATTAAGGGTTCAAACCAAGGTTCATAGTCAGGATTAACCTCGCCAATTACAGCTTCGGCTTCACCATCAGCACCGCCGAATTCTGAGTCCCGAACGATTAACAATGGCACAATGGCGAGAACGACAACTCCTAATACCAATACCCAATTATTCCACCCTGTTGTTTCCATTTTCACCGTTTAAGACCCTCCTTTAACTAAATTCAATACGGCTAATTCCTCGCGACTGTAGGACATTAGCCAGTTCCACACCAAAACGGTTAACAATCCTTCACTAATTGCCAAGGGAATTTGAGTCACCGCAAAAATCCCAGCAAACTTGAGAAATGAAGCCATAATTCCCCCAGTTGCAGCAGGAAAGGCTAGTGCTAACTGAACAGATGTAACCACATACGTCATCAAATTTGCCAAAGCAGCAGCGATAAAAATAGCGACTTTCTGCGCCCCACTGACTTGCATAATTAAACGATACGTGCTGTATGCGATAAATGGTCCGACAACTGCCATAGAAAACGCATTTGCCCCCAAGGTTGTTAAACCGCCATGTGCCAACAACAGGGCTTGAAACAGGAGAACTAAACTCCCCAATACACTCATCGTTAATGGACCAAACAATACTGAACCCAATCCCGTTCCTGTGGGATGGGAAGAACTTCCGGTTACCGACGGTATTTTTAAGGCGGATAAGACAAAAGCAAAGGCACCGGATAGCGCCAGCAGCACTTTCAATTCCGGGTTTTGCTGGGAGATTTGTGTAATTGAACGTAGTCCGAGAATAAAAAAGGGCAGAAAAACAACCCACCAAAAAATTGCCCAACCTGCGGGTAAGAAACCTTCCATGATATGCATGGCGAAGGCGGGTTGCGGGGCAAATACGATTAAGCCCCAACTTAACCCAGCGATTAAGACTAGATTGATTATCCGTTTTTTTCGCTTCATTGACAAAATTACCTCTATTCGTAGGGTGTGTTAGCGTAGCGTAACGCACCTCGGTATTTTTCGGAGAATTTGATTGCATTCCAGGTGAGAACACTGTGTATCAAACTGAGGGCAATTCCCCAAACAGCATTCTTGACAAAAATCCGCCCAAGTATACTGGCAGTTAAACCGTGTCCTCCCATTAATTGCGCTGTGAGTAAAATCGTTCCTTCAAACAGAACATATCCGGCGATTACCGCTGCACCAAACCAAAGCAAATGACCTGTAAAATTACGCTGGCTGAACTTGGGTTTAATGGTGGCGAGTAGGGTCACCACAAGAGTTCCTAAACCCATAACCAAACCCCAAGTAAAAGCTTCTAAAGTACGGGGATATTGGCGGATAGTAAAGCCATACAATTGATTAGCAAACCAGATAGTCATAGCAGCCATAACCGCCTGTTTGCGGTGCAGAGTTGTTCCCGTCACAGCAGCAAAACCAACCAAGGGAGAGTGAGGGTAAACCAGACTGCTAGCGCTAGCGATCGCGATGAGGGAAAATAGCCACAGGCGACTGTGGGCAATTGCTTGCCAAGCCTTTGACCACAGGTTTGATGGTGCTGGCGGTGCAGGTTTTGTCACGATTGGACTGTTATTCATAGTCCTGAGTAAATCAGTAGTTTGATTGCGTTGTCGTGGTTATCAATGATTAGGAATTCGTAACAAACAGCTAGAGGCTTGCCATGGGACGAACCTCTTACTTGACTCTTGTACTCACCTATGCATAGGTAAGGACAAGAGACTTTTGGTTAACGAATCATGCCGTTTTCGTTTAAACAAATTGAGGCATACCCATTAACCCGACTCTTGATCAGGCATCAGGGCGTTCTGTCGCGATCGCCTCACAGGTTTAAATTGTGACAATTTTGGACTATGCACCATCCGTACCTCGCAGATGAATGTTAACGTTTCTTCCACGTCGGCGGGCATTCTGACTCAGAAACCTGGGTAGGTTTCGTCACAGTTGCGGGACAGCGCCGGATTTACACCGAACTTTCCCCGTTACCTCTAATGGCTGCTCCCCATTAGAACCGACTAAGATTAATACTCTACCATGTTGGTTCGGCAAGGACTACCCTTTTTCGCTTTTCGCTCAGTGGCGTGATTTCCTCCTGACCACAAAACCTGTACCAAAAGGATAAGCTGGTTTTATAGGGATGATTCGCTCAATCTATAAAACTGGGGATGATCACCCGATGTCGTGGGATTTTCACAGGGGAGAACATGATTAAATCCTGGATGGTAATTGGGACTGTAACCTTACTAGTGGCGTTGGCTGGTAACTGGTTAACCTCCGATGATGTCCGATGGTTCAACCGCCTGCGCCGTCCCCGATGGTTGACATTTGAGGCGGCGATTCCTTTCATCTGGACAGTTATTTTTATTTGTGGAGGATGGTCAGCTTATGTGGTATGGGAAAGTAATCCTGGGAGTCCTCAAACCTGGCTGGTTTTGGGATTATATTTGCTGTTAGAAATAGTAACAATTGCCTATACGCCAGTCATGTGCCGATTTCGCAGTCTCAAGGTGGGTACGATGATTGGGGGGGCAGGGGCTATATTGAGTATTATTTTGGCACTTTTAGTTTATCCTATCTCAGTTTGGGCATTGGTTTTGCTATTACCTTATATTATTTGGAGTCCGATTGGAACCTACACGACTTGGGCGATGATTCGACTAAATCCGGAAGCAGAATAGGTATGGATTAAAGCAGGCGATTGCTCCCCAATTTGAGTGCCTTAGCCTAACCGATAACACATCAAAGCCGTTCACTAACATCCCGTGTAAACTGCTCATCAGCATACAAACGTGCCATTACAACTTTGTCAGCAGGAGATAGGTGAAGAAGCTGATGTTCCAGTTCCTGACGAGTCATTAGCGATCGCGCTATGGGGCATCGCGTCTGCACGGCTAGCCGTCTTGAGATTTTTTGCCTTGCTGATTGGAGTATCTTTATCAATTTAATTTACCCAAACTCATAGCCTTGATTCACCCAGTAATGCCAATCTGCGATCGCCTGTTGGGTTTCTGCATCTGCCTCTGGAGCCTCTAGCTGAATCAATGGCACTGCCAGCGTATCATCATCCCAGGCAATCTCCACAAACATTTCCTGTTCGCACTCCTCCTCTGGTGCCATCCCCACCACTTCTACGGTTGCCTTTTCTTTCACCGGGGAAATGCGTCGCTTACTGATGCAGACGGCTGTGAAGGGAAACTGCATTGTGTCCTGTAAATAGTAGTACCAGCCCATTGCCTGCTCTTCTGGTCCGTAAGCATCCACCACAATGTCCATCGTGATCCGCTCTTCTCGCTCTGCGTCCCGTTTCATTTTCGCCATCGCCTAACTTTCTTCGTTGCTGTATGGTACACCCAGATTAAAGGTTAACGCCCCTCTGTCAGGTCAGCATAAATAAACATCTCGACTCCCAACAGGATTAAAAGTAGAAGTTCTACCCAGGACAAAATTGTCACACCTAAAGGAGGTTTGGCAACCAGAAACCAGAATGCGCTGAGAGCAATTATGCCGGAAAAGACAAACGTAATCTCATCTACAATTAATTGCTGAATCTTGCGGCGTTTGCGGTGCTTATCACTACGGTGGGCAATCTCCCAACCAAAGAGGAATACCTAAAACCTAACATCTATCCCCACCACAGGACTTATGAATAAAGGGCGACCCGACCTAATTGAGTGGATTAGTGTTATTAATTAAATGAAGCGGGTCGCCCCTACAGAGTGCGATCGCGTGCCGTGGCAAAGTCTGCTAACGTCTGAACAATAGGGGTCACTCGTCGGTACTCAGGCTGAGATAATTGAACCGTCATGGTTGCTATTCCTAGAATGGTCAAAGACTAGCACGGGGAAATTTTGGACGAGGGAATTTTGGACGAGGGAATTCTGATGACGATTCGCGAAACCACTATAATGACGAAATCATTGTAGTGCGTTTAGCGAAGCCATGCCGCAGGCTTTGCATCTTGCTCGCTACTAATACCCAATTTAAATGCATGACAGCTTACCCTCTCACCTCCCTATCCCAACCTCTAAAAAAAATCCGTGAAATCAGTGTTTTGACAAATGAAATAAAACCAACCTTTCAGTGAAATCCGTGTCACTACCCTCTCACCTCCCACCCCAATCTCTAAAAAAAATCCGTGAAATCAGTGTTTTGACAAATGACAAATGACAAACTCAGTATTAGTGCGATCGCGATTCGCCGCCATATCGGTACCCTAGTCTTAACCCTAGCCGTTATTGTGCTGGGGATATTCTTTATTCTCCAGATTCAGGTCGATTTATTACCCTCGATTACTTATCCCCGGATTGGCTTACGTTTGGGAGCGCCCGGTATCTCCCCAGAGGTGGCGGTTGAGGAAATTACTAAACCCCTAGAACAAGGATTAAGTGCGACGGAGGGCGTTGTCCAAGTCTTCTCCCAAACTCGCGAGGGACGAATTAGTTTAGACTTGTTTTTTCGACCAGGGGGTGATATTGACCAGGCGCTGAATGATGCAACGGCGGCGTATAACCGCGCTCAATCCAATTTACCCGAAATTATTGAAGAACCGCGTTTATTTAAGTTTGATCCGTCTCAATTACCCGTTTATGAATTAGCCCTAAAATCTTCATCCCTAAACGATGTAGATTTACGAGTCTTTGCTGATGAAGAACTCAGCCGGGAACTGAGTGTGGTTCCTGGCGTCGCCTCAGTGGATGTGTCTGGCGGGGTAACGGAAGAAGTACGAGTGTTGATTGATCCGACTCGTTTACAGCGATTAGGATTAGGATTAACGGATGTCTTAGATGCCTTAGATGAACGGAATCAAGATGTGGCGGGGGGACGACTACGCGGAGAAGAATCAGAACCCTTAACCCGAACCATGGGACGGTTTCAGGATGCGGCAGAACTGCGGAATTTGTCCTTTGAAATAGACGACACCGACGCCACAAATCTGTCTCGTCGGGTCTATCTGCGGGATTTTGCAGAGGTAATTGATGGGACGGAAGATAGACGGGTATTTGTCTTTCTGAATGGAGAACCAGCGGTTAAAGTTAGTGTACAAAAGCAACCGGATGCGAATACGATTGAAGTGGTCAATGGTGTAAAAAAACGCATTGAACAGTTGCGACAATCCGGTTTGATTACCGACGATATTGAATTAGTCGCTACATTAGATGAATCCATTTTTATCCAGAATTCGATTGCCAATGTAACCAGTGCGGGGTTAGTAGGCGCAACATTAGCCGCGTTTGCAGTTTTGTTGTTCTTAGGTTCATTGCGGCAAACTTTAATTATTGTCATCGCCATTCCTCTCGCCACCCTAGCCGCTATAATTTTAATGAAATTATTTGGCTTATCCCTAAATGTGTTTAGTTTAGGGGGATTGGCGTTAGGTGTAGGGATTGTCGTGGATAATGCGATTGTGATGCTAGAAACGATCGCGGCGGGTGTGTCTGATCATCCAGGTGTAGGGACAGATTTAACCGATAAAAATGGGGGGAAAACTGATAACTTAACTCAACCCGCCCCGCCTCAATCGATTATTTCCCAAGCCGAACAGTGTTCCCAAGAGGTAGAATCAGCGCTGATAGCGTCTACCAGTACAAATTTAGTCGCTGTCCTGCCTTTTTTACTCATTGGTGGCTTTTTCTCTCTTCTGTTTAGTGAATTAATTTTAACGATTAGTTTTGCTGTCGCCGCTTCCTTGGTTGTGGCGCTAACTGTGGTGCCAATGCTGTCTTCTCGCCTATTAGCCATTCCTCAATCCAGTGGTTTAAATCGATTTTGGCTATTACAAGCTTTTAATCGTCGCTTTGAAGCCGCCACTCGGAGTTATCAAGGGTTCTTGGCGCGGGTGCTACGGTATCGTATTTTAGTGATCGCCCTGGCTGTGTTAATTCTGGGCGGCGGAAGTTTAGCCTTAGCTAGTCAAATACCCCAAGAAATTCTACCCCGAATTGATACCGGACAAGCGCGAATGTTTGCCCAATTTCCGCCAGGAACCACGCTTGATCAGAATCGCCAAGTAATGATGGCGGTAGATGATATTCTCTTGGCGCAGCCAGAAACAGAATATGCGTTTACCACATCCGGCGGGTTTTTATTTGGGGGAAATACTTCAGAAAACCTGTTACGAGGAACCAGTACAATTGCGCTGAAATCGGATAGTAATGTCGAGACATTTATTGAGACAGTCAATCAGGAATTGCAGACGTTAAATTTAGTCCAAACTCGTCTGCGCCTCAGCCCCGGTGAAGTGCGGGGGATTATTTTAAGTAATTCACCCGTTCGTGGGGCGGATTTAGATATTGGCTTACAAGGAACCAATACGCAGCAATTAGAAGCCGCAGGGCGTCAAGTGTTAAAAGCGTTAGATGAACGCGCAACCTTAGCCCGATTTCGCCCGGATGCGGATGATCGTCAACCCGAAATACAGATTCGTCCCGACTGGGAACGAGTCGCCCAATTGGGGTTAACCGCCCAGGAAATTGGCGATACCATTCAAACCGCGATCGCAGGTTCGGTATCGACACAGTTACAACGGGGCGATCGCTTGGTGGATGTGCGGGTACAGCTTGATCGGGCGGCGATTCAGCGTGTGTCTCAGATTAAAGAGTTACCCCTATTTACGACTAATAATCGCCAAATTTATTTGGGTGATGTGGCGGCGATTGATCAAGGACAAGCGCCGGGTGAAATTCAGCGGATTAATCAGCGCCAGGTGTTCTTAATTGCAGGGACACTAAATGAGGGTGCAACGCTGAGTGAGGCGTTAGCGGAAACCAATGCGGTATTAGCTGAATTAGACTTACCAGAGGGGGTTTCTATCTTACCTAGTTCCGCCAGTGAAACCAATCAGCAACTCCAAAATTCTCTGAAGATCCTGGGAGGATTAGCGGCGTTTATGGTGTTTGTGGTGATGGCGGTACAGTATAATTCCCTAATTGACCCCTTAGTGATTATGCTCACCGTACCCTTGGCGTTAGCCGGGGGAATTTTGGGACTCTATGTCACCCAAACCGCCATGGGTGCAACGGTTCTAGTGGGGGCGGTACTGCTGGTAGGGATTGTGGTGAATAACGCGATCGTGATGGTGGAGTTTGCCAATCAAATTTATTACCGGGAAAAGGTTGACCGCAAAACAGCAATTTTGCAAGCCGCACCGCAACGGTTACGACCAATTTTGATGACTACGATTACTACAGTTTTAGGCTTATTTCCTTTAGCCTTGGGGATTGGCAAAGGGTCAGAGTTTTTACAACCGTTAGGTGTGGTGGTGTTTTCGGGATTGTCCCTAGCAACGGGATTAACGCTATTTATTATTCCCTGTTTCTATACATTGCTTCATGATAGTTTTGGGGATAAGAATCGGAAAAAAGGACTCAGAGGAAGAACAAAGAAAAAGAACCAGGGAACAGAAAACCGGGATAAGACTAGAGCATCAGTGTAGTAATAGCCGTTAGCCGTAGAGACGTTCCGCTGGAACGTCTCCAATTGCCAGAAGTCGATTCTTAAAGCTAAAGGAAAATATGAGTACAATTAAGAATATTGTATTGGTTCACGGTTTTTGGGCAGATGGGTCGAGTTATCGTAATATAATTTCGACGTTGTTGGCAGAAGGCTATAACGTTATTGCGGTTCAAAACCCCCTCACTTCCCTGGCTGATGATGTTGCTGCAACCAAGCGTGCTTTAGCTCGTATCAAAGGTCAATGCATTCTGGTTGGTCATTCCTGGGGCGGTATGGTTATTACCGAAGTTGGCAATGATGAACGAGTGTCTGGCTTAGTCTATATTGCCGCCCTTGCCCCTGATGCTGGCGAATCAATGATAGATTTGATGAGTCAATATGGATCTCCGTCACCACATTTTCAAGAGCAAAAGGGCTATATTTGGATTTCCCAAGAAGGCGTACAAACGATTCTTGCGGGTGACCTTTCGGCAGAACAAACATCATTAATCTCTGCGACTCAAACGGCTCCATCTGCATCGCTACCAGAAGAAAAGGCAGATGTACCAGCATGGAAAACTAAACCAAGCTGGTATATTATTGCGAACAATGATCAGGCTGTTCCACCTGATTTGCAGCGTGATTTGTCTAAACGAATGCAGGCAAAAACAGTTACTTTAGAATCAAGCCATTTTGCCATCATTTCTCACGCAAAAGAAGTTTTGGAGGTGATTAGAGAAGCCGCAGCAAATAGCTAAGTAGGTTGGGGGAAATAAACTCAACCTTATGAAGTTATATTAACAAGCATCAAACCCTTACAAAGGACGAATGACGAATGACGAATGACGATCCCCAGACAGGACGGAATCTCGTGTCCAACGTCGAGTTAAAATCTTTTTTCCGATCACGCGATCGCAAGATCCCACCAACGTCAAATCCGTTTGGCGAACCTCATCTAGTCAAGGAGTTGCCCAATTTGCGATCGCCCAACTTCTCGCATAGGCGCTGCTATCGCCTGCATTTGGCTCGTTCACTCGCATCATAGACGAAAGAAGAGGTATTATGCTCAAGCTTTATCACAATCCAATGACCCGCTCTCTGAGAGTTCTTTGGTTACTTGAAGAACTCGGTTTGGACTATAGTTTGGAATCAGTCGAATTTGTCCCCCCTGTTGAGGGGAAACTATTCGCGCAAAAAACGCCAACGGGAAGGTTCCCGACGCTTGAAGATGGCGAGATAACGATTGGCGAATCGGGCGCAATTATAGAGTATTTAATCGAACGCTATGGTGAAGGTCGTCTGGCGCCACCAATCGGTTCCCCCTCGCGTGCCAAATACTTGCAATGGATGCATTTTCCGGAGGGAACCATCAACCCCTATGTCAATGCTATACGACGGTTTGCTCCCGTCACACCTGCGATAGTTGCTGCCATGCGGGAGGAACTTGACATCGCGATCGCGTTCGTTGACGATGAGTTAACCTATAATACTTACATTGTCGGAGACGATTTCACGGGTGCAGATATTATGCTGGCTGTCAGCTTGTTGTCAGTCAATAGTCTGGGATTATTGGTTGAGAACTATACCAACATCGCCGCGTATTTTTCTCGGCTTCAATCTCGACCAGCACTGGTTAAAGCGATGCAGAGTTAAGCATCAATGACTGTTGTCATTTCTTTTAATAACTTCACGCTATGGCAAAGGCGCGGTCGCCTTGTTATCGTAAAAAAAATGAGTGCTATTCCGATCAGGAGGTAATCTTATGGAATCAAAACCACGCACCTTTAAAGAAACAACTCTACTGTTTGTAGGGGGCGCTGGTGCTGGACTAATTATTTTTGCTCTATTCGGCGGTGTATGGCAAGTCACTCACTTTTGGTGGGTGATGACAGCCACTACACTATTCTGTGGTTTATTAGCCGTAGTGTTCCGTCAAAACTTCCAGAAAATTTTAAATGCTTTGATGGATAATGCTCCTTGGATTTAGGAACAGAAGCTTCACTATTTCCTGACTCAAAACTCCTGTCAGGAGAATCGCGATCGCGGCATTTTTCTCGTTCGTTCTCCATGTTGGAATTCAAGCCGGAGTAGGTCGGTTTCTCACTGGCAAGAGCAATATCCTATCTCAAATTTAGGTACAACAATCTGCCTATGGCTTAGACATTATAGCCTTACTCAGGCAGGTTAAGACATTACCTTTTTAATAGGAGTTTTATATTTGGTAACGGCAACGACGTTACGGAACCAAAAGAGCTGATACACCTGTTTTTGAAGTATACAAGTCATCCAACCCCATGATTTTTGAAAAATACCGCTATTTTTTGATAAAAATTTTGGGAGATAGTAGAAAATTATAGTTGTTATAACCCGCGAAAGCGAGTTTTGTCTGTGTAGCTGCGGTTTAAACCGCCCAGCTTGATGAATGGAGACTACCTGATTTGGCTAGACCAATATTCCATTGTAAGGGCGACCCGCACAAATTAACAACTGTGTCCACTCATCTGGATCGGGTCGCCCTTTACCGGGTTAAACTGATACCTGAGAGTTTAGGGGTTAAAGTGAGGAAAGCTGTTCCCTGTTAAACGGGTAAATTTATTCTCATCAGAATCCCCGTAAGGGACTCACTTCCAGCACACCATTCGGCTTAAACACTACCTGAAACTGAGCTAAGGGTTGGTCGGGAACAAATCCAGTTTCCCCACTGCCAATACCAGCCGCTTCTGGGTCAGCTAAATCTGCCAACGGTGTTTCCGCTACATAATCCCAAGCGGGTTGATTGGTTGGTTCGTAGTCTGCGATCGTGCCATCTTCCGTGACAGCCACTCGGTAATTTAATGGCTTTCGTGATAACGGTGTTCCTTCCCACCGTTCGTCTAACGTGTTGTAGAGTTGATTATTTAACCCTCTCAGTAACCTGCGATCCGTGATTTCTGGTCCTAAACCAGGTTCTTCCTGATAGCCTTGCCAAGGACTAATTTGCAACACACCGCCTGGGGTAAAAACCACCCGAAACAGAGCAAAAGTTTCTCTAGTTGCTGTACCGCCGTCTGTCGGAATATAGCTCAACTCTGATAAGGGAGTATTTGCCGCACTATCAATAGGCGTATCCTCAATCGGCTTATAACCCAAAATATCTCCGTCTCCGCCAACCGTAACCTGATACTCTAAATTCTGACTTAACCCTTCCCGGTTATCCCATTCTTGATCAAGTTCTCTGTGCAGATAACGCTTCAAATAACTCAACTCCGTTGGATTTGTAATCTCTCGGCTGGAGGTTAATTCATTTTCCAGTTCAGCCGCTGACGGGGGATTTGAAGTGGGGGTTGGGGTGACTTGACCTGGGCTATCCGGGGTTGGGGAAATTGTTTCCGTAACCTCAGACTCAGAGGCTGGCTTGGGCGGACGCACTTCTGGGACAGGTACCAAGAACAACGCCAGCGCTGCGACAGCTAAACTCGTCACCCCGATCGCAGCAGGTGCGCTTCTTTGGGCGACGGATTTGTCAGCTTGGCGATACCGTCGGGAAATCGCTTGTAAGGGTACAGTTAGATCAGGCAACGTGCGCTGATCCGCTTGGAACTGATCGATCGCCTCAACTAAATCAAAGAGCTGTACTGTTGTTAAATCAAGCTGTACAGGGTTTTTACCATCTATCCCTCCCGCAGAAGTCCCGGATGCGCTATGGGAATCAGCGGGAACACCCGAAAGAGCCTCGGCGGTTTGCCCCACCTTTAAACGGTGCAAGTTTTTATCCGGAAGTGATTGTAACTGTACTAAAGGCGGTTTAGCGCCATCAAGTTGGGGGTGAGGGACATGACTCAAAAATTCTTGAGCATACCGACTGACCGACTGAACTAGGTTCTCAAAAAAATCTCGTCCGCCGCTAATGGGTTGCGGCTGACCCATAAAACGGCATTCTGCATTAACCAGAATCGTCATCAGTGGGCGAGCATCAAGCTGATCTGCCCCCCCTGCGGTTGTATCACTTAATCCCTCTAGGATCAGCGTACAGTTGGGTAAACTGTACTGGCGTCGAATTGTCATCGTTTTTCCCCTATGGAACCCACCATTATAGCTACGGACACTCTCAACTCTGGTTCGGATCGTTCATCCAACTTCCCCATCAAACAAACTGATCCAAAATCGCTGCATACCAGAGGTTCCTGTACAAAACAGCAGCTGCGCTAACAGCGACAAGGCTAGCTCATTTAACTTTTCATCAGTATTGTAGACAGAAACCTTTGCCCGTCGTGGGTTCATTCGGCTGCGGAAATGCGCCCGGAACCGCTCTAGATAGGAAGATAAGCGAAAATGTTGTTCGATGGGAACCTGCTTTTGACTCAGTTGTTCATAAGCCAGGAGCAGTTGTCGGATCACAACCGTCATCCGGCGAGCCAGATAACTGGCTATAATCACTAAGGCTTTGGCTTCCTCTAGGTTCAGCGGGCGGCGCGTGTGAGAGCGTCGTAAGGGATTGGTGCAGCGTAGCCGCCAAAGAACCACACGATTGTTGATAATGTCCTGAAGTTCTAGCTGTTTGGCTACCAGCAGCATTGCTTCAGAACCGCCCAGTTCCAGCGCTTCAATGGCAAGTAAAATCAGGTCAATCTGCTGCCGACTTCGCGACGGACATCCCCGATCTGAGATACCTGGATCGGGTAAATTATCTAAAATGACGGGATGGGATGGGGCATCAGGACTGTTTGTCGGCATTACGCTTACAGAAAGAATCATTGAATCTAAGTAGCGATTGTAGGTGAACTCGTCTTCTATACAGAAAGAATTTCCAATTAAATTAGAGATTTGTAGGATAACTGACTTTTCTATCTCCGCTTATGTGCCATTTACCAAAACTTTGAGCTATTGTCATCCTCAATTGCGGCTGGATAGGATCGCCGCCACGAAAATACGGTCATTAGCTAGGCACTTACAGAAATAGCCCGTCTCATCTGTTAAACCCTCTAGATTTCTAGTGTACGATTTTGCTGGTAGCCAATGGCAACTCATTGACCCACCCTTTCCGATGCGATCATGGCACAATAACTCACAATCAGTCTGCTTCCTTGATTAAATTGTTAAACCCTTTGCTCAAGAACCTTATCTACCTATGGATTTAAAGTCGCTGATTCGGGATATCCCTGATTTTCCCAAACCTGGAATCGTATTTCGGGATATCACACCCCTGCTGCGCCACCCAGAGGGACTACGCTACACTGTTGACCTCCTGGCTCAAACCTGTAAACAGGCGGGACTCACGCCAGATTATGTTGTCGGTATCGAATCCCGTGGCTTTATTTTTGGTCCTCCCCTCGCCTATCAACTCGGCGCTGGGTTTATCCCTGTGCGTAAACCGGGTAAACTCCCATCTGCTGTGCATACCATTGAGTATGAACTCGAATATGGTATGGATTGCTTAGAGGTTCATCAAGATGCCTTTGATTCCGGTTGTCGTATTCTGATTGCCGATGATTTAATCGCCACCGGAGGCACCGCCGCCGCTACTGCCAAGCTGGTGCAAAAAATTGGCTGTGAACTGGTGGGCTTTAGTTTTATCATCGAACTAAGGGATTTGCAGGGGCGTCAGAAGCTGCCTGATGCGCCGATTGTTACCTTGGTTGAGTATTAGGCATTTTCTTCAGTAAAGACAAAGGACGAATGACTTCTTCAACACCGGATTCTTCAACTCGTCAGGGCTTAGATGAGGCGTGGACGGGGTTTCTACGGATTGTCACCAGTGAGACGTTTCTCTACATCGTCAAACGTCTCCTGCAAGCCTTATTAACCTTATTTCTAGCATCTGCCCTCAGTTTTGCCATCATTCAATTGTCACCAGGCAATTACTTGGATACCCTGCGGCAAAATCCCAAGATTTCCCCAGAACGGATTGAGGAACTCCGACAGCAATTTGGCTTGGATCAACCTGCCTACAAGCAATATTGGCGCTGGCTGGTGCGAGTGGTGACTCAAGGAGATTTTGGTGAGAGTTTTGTTTATTTTCGTTCCGTATCGTCTCTACTCTGGGAACGTATCCCCGCCACCTTACTGCTTGCCATTTCCTCGATTATCGTCACTTGGGCGATCGCGATTCCGCTAGGAATTATTGCCGCTGTCAAGCAAAGCCGCTTTACCGATCGCGCTTTACAGGTGATTAGCTATACCGGTCAAGGCTTTCCTAGCTTTATTACTGCCCTGTTGCTGCTGATTATCGCTCAATACACTTCACCGCTTTTTCCGGTGGGGGGTATGACCAGTATTAATCATGCCGATTTGTCTCCCATTGGTAAAGTCCTAGATATTGGATGGCACATGATTTTACCAACCCTTGCCCTCTCGATCACCAGTTTTGCTGGACTTCAACGGATTACACGCGGGGCAATGTTGGATGTTTTGCGGCAAGATTATATCCAAACCGCCCGTGCCAAGGGACTTCCAGAAAATCGAGTCATCTATGTCCATGCTTTACGGAATGCCATTAATCCCCTAATCACCATCCTAGGTTTTGAATTTGCTAGTTTGTTAAGTGGTGCGTTTATTGCTGAATTTTTCTTTAATTGGCCCGGTTTAGGGCGATTGACATTACAAGCGGTCACCGCTAAAGATACCTATCTGGTGATGGCAGCCTTAATGATGGCGGCGGTGATGCTGATTGTCGGTAACTTACTTGCTGATTTGCTGCTCAAATTCGTTGACCCACGCATTCGCCTAGAAAATCTCAAATAATTCATTTAGGGGTAGGTTTAGGGGCGGGTTTAGCCCCATCTGGGTAGAGAAAAACAGGATAGTCGTGAAACCCGCCCCTACAGAAGAAATGACGAATGACAAATGACCAATGACAAATGACGAATGACCAATGACAAATCAAAATGTTTAGCCAAATCTATTACTTAATTCTTTCCAGAGTTGATGGTCGCTATCTCGCTGCCCAGCCTAATGCTAGGGATAGTGAGATGGGGGCAGGTTACTTATTGATGTTTCGCGAACGGTTTGAAGCCCTCAGCTATCTAAATACCCACGCCGCCGATCTGAGCGATCGCTTTGCCGTTGAGTCGGTTTCCGGAACCCAGTTAAAAGGACTACTCCAACGCTGGGGATTTCATGGGGTAGGGATTGTACAAGACCCTTTGATTCCCAAAATAGAGTTTCTATCTTATGGGGGGTGACATCAATTTCTTACGTCTAAGGATAAGTATTCTTCCCAGAGTCTAAAAATAAATTAAGTCAAGATTACGCCAAATTCTATCTTTAGATGAACTAGAAGACTGATGCTATTCGTTCACAATGAATAAAGATATGATTGCTCAACTCGTACCCTGTATGCATTTCTTTGCGGTAGCAATAACCATGTCAGGGAAACTTATATAGACGGTGTTGGGTCGCTGTAATGGGAACTCTAGATCTTTTTTCATACACCCCAGTCAAATCAGTGCATTATGACGTTTCAAGTGAATCGGTTTGATCGCAAGGACTCTCGGCACCCTCAATCTAGACAAGGAGTGAAGTCCAGAGGGCTAATCCAAAAACTTAAACAACACATTTTTTTATTCGGCGTAGCCATTTCTTGGGGAATTGCCACTCCGCTGAATGCGGCGGAACGAGTCACCCTAAAATTAGGACCATTTCAGCAATCGGTGGAAATCGCGGATCTAGAAGAATGGGCGCAGACAGGTGAGTTACCACCGACTCTCAAACCTTACCGTTCCTTACTCACTCCCCAAGTCCAGCAGGTACTCAACAGACGCTTGCAACTCGACCCGAATCTGGCGGAGAAATTTATCAATGATTTGCTGCTGTCCACCGATGGCGCACGCTTACTGGATCAAATTGGTAAGGTACTGCCCGATAGCAGTCTGGATCAGTTAAAAGCGGCTCTATTTTTAGCGGCACGCCAAGCCAATGGATTGTCGGTACTCAGTTTTTTAAGAGCTTACCCAGAAGAGACTGTCACGATCAATGCCTCATCCGCGATCGCGATCGTGCTGCAAATGAATACACCTTACTTACAATCTCAAGTGGTTAATCCGATCCTGGAACAGGAACTCACGGTTGCGGATACGCCAACGTTTGCGGCTGACTTTGACCCAACGGTAACGGGTTATCAATATGTCCGGGAACGTACTCTGAGGTTACGGGATTATGATCGCGATCGGGCTATTCCCGTGGATGTTTACTGGGTAGGCAATACTGCAGGACCTTTGGTCGTTCTCTCCCACGGCTTTGGATCTGACCGCAAATTTTTAACCTACCTAGCACGTCATCTCGCGTCGAATGGTTTAACTGTTGTGGCAATAGAACATCCCGGCAGTAATTTTAGTTGGCTTAGTGGGGTTTCTCTCAGGAGTAGCATTGGAGAGATGTTACCCGCATCGGAGTTTATCGACCGTCCTCAGGATGTTAGCTTTGTCTTGGATCGGCTGGCGAAAATTAATCGAGGCTATGGATCATTACGGGGCAAATTGAATACGGAACAAGTTACCGTTATCGGTCATTCCCTAGGCGGCTACACAGCTTTAGCCTTAGCCGGAGGAAAACTTGACCTAGAGGAATTACGAGAGTTTTGTCAAAAGCGTAGTCCTCTAGAACGCTCACCCGCTGACTGGTTTCAATGTTCCGCTACAGACTTACAGGAAGACAATGTACAGTTACGCGATCAGCGGGTGGTTCAGGTAATGGCTCTCAACGCCGTTACTGGACATTTATTTGGCAGTTCGGGTCTAGCGGAGGTAAAAATTCCCACCTTGCTGTTAACGGGAACCAATGACGCGATTACCCCCTCTCTGGAACACCAACTTCGCGCCTTTGATCAGTTAAGTGGACTCAAGTATCTAGTAGTGGCGCTGGGGGGGACTCATTTAAGCGTCACCGATCGCGCGACTCTCAATGAAGCTGTAACCAGCAGTACCTTGGTGCCGGAACTAACGGATAAAGATGCAGAACCACTGCGTCGGCTGTTTCGAGGCGTGAGTTTAGCCTTCATTAAACAGCTAACGCCTGAAGCCCAACGTTATCAACCCTTTTTGACACCAGCTTACGCCCAATCGCTTTCCACTCCCAGCTTATCCTTACGCCTGAGTACTCAACTCCCCCCTAGCTTAACTACTTGGTTCCAAGTGTTAAGTGTAAGTAACCAGAAGATTGCCATCCGTTTCCCTACCCTCAATCAAGATGCGATCGGGAAGATTTTTTCACCCTTTGCCAACCCTCCCAAGGTTCTGACCCAGACAGATTGCTGCACAGGGCAACTTAATCAGATTTTTACGAATTTTATGAATACCTATAATCGGCGTTTAACCGGAATCAGTTAGCCGCTTTTATCGCTTGACGCTTAAACTACACCGTGTTAATGAGTGCTGTACCTGGACTGGCGCTCTAGGAGATTTCAGACATGGGTAAATCGAGTTGCTTAATGTAAGCTATTGGTATATAGTTAAGGTTTGGCAAATATTAAACGACCCAACAAGAGGTAGACTAAATCACATTTATTCGTGATCAGACTTGCCAAAATCTTGTTAAGTTTGCTACCTTAGTTAAGCGCAAGGGATAACAAGCCGGGATAGCTCAGTCGGTAGAGCAGGGGACTGAAAATCCCCGTGTCGGCGGTTCAAGTCCGCCTCCTGGCATTCCTAATAGCTGACTCTATTACTATATAGATTTGGGTAGAGCGTGAAACGGTTAATAGCCTAGAGTTAATCGATTTTGCATCTGTTTGATATTGAGCCGATCCGTTCCTTCCCCAATCCAAAAACATGGTAACTGTTGTTGTCATCTTCAATCTGCTGATATCGCTGTTAGGTTTTTATATAGCGTGGCGGATTTGGAGACTACGACGGGTGCTAGGGGCAGCAGCTGACATTGTAGCCAGGGCTGAAAAAAGTACATATAGGGTCTTACATGGCGCTCCCCAAGCTATCTCTAGAGGGCAGATCGGTGTCCACGGCTTAAAAAAACGCTATCAGCAGTTAGAGTTTCAGCTACAACGAGTGCAACGGGTCTTGATGGTATTGGGGTTCATCCAAAAAACCTATCGCTCTAGGCGACGCCGTCGGGGAAAGCGATCGCCTGGTAAAATTTCCAAACTCTGAACCTTACGTCAATTGTCCCCCTTTATGTTAAAAGGGAGCTATCAAGAACACAGATAAGCTGCCATCTGTCTTCTTGAGCAGAGTCTTCAGGGATTTCTCATCAAATTCCCCGAGCAAATCTGCCTAAAATTGGTGTAAGGATAGAGACCAAACGATGTCAAAAAAGAGTGCTGGAGTATTTATTGGGGGTTTAGTTGTGGGAAGTGTGATTGGCACCCTCACCGGATTGCTGATTGCCCCGCGTTCAGGGCGGGATACGCGACGGTTGTTGAAAAAATCTACAGATGCCTTACCGGATTTAGCCGAAGATCTATCAACAACTGTACAACTACAAGCCGATCGCCTTTCCGAATCAGCCCTACGCAACTGGGATGGAACCTTGACCCGACTGCGAGACGCGATCGCAGCGGGACAAGAGGCTTCCGCCAGGACACGAGACGAACTAAACTCGACTCAATCGGACGTGGCGAGTGAATCACCCGCGTCCGTTTCTGATCATCAAGTGTAGGCAACCGGTCGGTGATTGATCCTCTATTTTGGCTCGGACTCTCTATTTTATTAGTCGCGGTTAGCTTGACGGCTGTTTTAGTGGCAGCATTACCCGCGCTGCAAGAATTAGCACGGGCAGCCCGTAGTGTGGAAAAATTAGCAGATACGCTGCGGCGAGAATTACCGCCTACTTTAGAGTCGATTCGTCTGACGGGTTTAGAAATTAGTGACTTGAGCAACGATATGAATGAAGGCGTTAAAAGCGCGGGTCAAGTCGTGCAACAAGTTGATCAAAGTATTAAAGGTGCGAAAAATCAGGCGAAACAAGCCCAAGTCAGCAGTCGTAGCGTTGTTGCGGGTGTGAAAGCGGCTTGGAAAACCTGGAAAAACCCTGGGGCTAGTCGTCGTTCCCTTGATCGTTTACCCCCCTCTGAGCGCAAAGCTCTTGATTTGCAACAACAGGATACAGATCCGGATACGGTTGAACAAGAGTATGAGCGATATGAGGAAATTCAGGATAATGCTCCTGTTTCTCGGCAAGGGGACGATGGGTGAGATAGGGAAGTTGGGGAAGCAATGTAGAGACGTGCCATGGCACGTCTGGGAGCAGAGGGAGCTGGGGGAGCAGAGGGAGCAGAGGGAGCGGGGGCAGTTGGGGAAGTTAGGGAAGCTGAGACATTCCGATGAAACATCTTTATGTAGGGGCGGGTTTTACCACTAACATTTCGTTTTCACCCTGATATAACTAAACCCGCCCTGACCTAACCGTTCAATTATCACAAATGACGTAGCTTGCTTCTCGCTTCGCGAGTATGACAAATGACGAATGACGAATGACGAATGACAAATGACAAATGACAAATCCCAAATATTAGAGTAAAGTAAACAAGTGTAAAGAAACTTGTACCTTAACCTAACCTTATCTCCCGTTTAAGATATTTCCCCCCTGTCCATTGTTCTGTGTATCGCAATGCTGGATCTTGTAAAACGATTTTTGGTAATCTTGGTGGCGTTTTGTCTGGCTGGCTCTGTTTGGGCGATCGCACCATCTGCCCAGGCTTATAACAACCCCGATCTACTCCCGGAAACCCAGACGCCCATTATTGACTTGGCGAATCTGCTGCCCCAGCTTCAAGAGGAAGCCTTAATTCAAGACATAGAAACCTTTGAGGCACAAACAGGCTGGAAGCTGCGGGTATTAACCCAATATGACCGTACACCCGGTTTAGCCGTTCGCGATTACTGGGGACTCAATGATAAAAGCGTTTTACTGATTGCTGACCCACGCGGCGGTAATCTGTTGGGCTTTAATGTGGGCGATGATTTATATCAATTTCTACCCCGTACCTTTTGGGTCGAGTTACAGACACGCTTTGGTAATCTCTACTTTGTGCGCGAGAATGGGGAAAACCAAGCAATTGTCAAGTCATTAGACACGGTTAAAACCTGCCTAAATAAGGGTGGATGTCGAGTTGTTCCTGGCTTGCCTCAAGAACAGTGGATTCTCACCCTGATTACCTCTTTGGTGGGTGGTGTCGTTTTGGGATTTGCGGCGATTCCTCGCAAAGATGGACAACTTGTGGCTTGGCAATGGGCATTAATCTTTTCTCCTTTGTGGGGTATTCTCTTCATTGCTTTCGGAATCGGTCCAGTTGTCACTCGGACGGCTGAATGGTTGCCTTTATTCCGGAATGTATTGGCGTTTGCGCTAGGGGCGTTAGTGGCTTACCTGTCACCGTTCATTGGTCAAACGACAGCGTCGGAAACTTGATAATCCCACGGCGGCTTGAGCTGACGTTCAAGTCGTGGGGTTCTCCCGTTTAGCTCAGTCAGCATTAACCATTTGTCCGACGACTGATAGTAAAGGAAGCCTTCTCGAAAAGTAACCCAACCTACTTGCTTGAGATTTATGTGCTTTCAAGCAAAATATCTTAGGTTCATCGTCTTTCCTGTAGTCAGTTGAGGGCTTTGAGTGACTTGTAACGGGAAGTGCGATCGCTAAGCCCTTGACAATTCGCACTAAATTATTGCGTTGCCAAATGAATTAAAGTCTAATCAGTACGTTAAGTATCAGACAGGGTTTGCTTTTGAGAGAAAGTATTACCTCAACTGCTGGGAGGTGGGAGGACTCAGAATCATTAGCTGATTGCCATCTCCACTCTCGTACATCATCACAACAGGTGGACTAAAGGTGTGATCGCGCTTTTCGGGTAAGGCGGGAAAGATATAAAAATAACCGTTGCGGTCAATGAGTAAGCGCCAAACGATTGGCTTTTCTGAATTGCTGGTATCGGTGAGTTCTTGACCGAGAAGTTGTTCGTATAAATCTCGGTCGCCAATAATCCGGAAGCCGGAAGGATTGACCAGGGGATTGTTCAGTTGGCGTCCGAGGGGAGTAATGTCTTTTGGGGCAACAAAGGTGATGATAGGGAGGGTGGAGGTTTCGTTAACCGCATCTAGCCAAGCATCCCTATCAGCTTGCCATTGTGCTAGCCAAAATAGAGCGGTTAATCCCCACAACACAATGATAATTTCGATGGCAACAGAGGCGAGAAATTGCAGCGAATGAAACTGAGTTGAACTAAAGTTAACCAAGGATTGTAGTGCTTTGGCTAGCCACGCATTGGGATGTCGTCTGGTGTAATCGAGGAGACGCGATCGCATTCTCTTGGTCAGGGTAGTGAGCGTCATCGTCACCTGGTTTTGTATCAGCCAGAGGGTGAGGTGAATGGCAATGGCAGTGAGGATAAGCGCGATCGCAGTTCTTAAAATCGCCAAGGGAGAGCCAAAAAGGGCGTGGAAGGCGGCGATATAGAAGGATTCGATGGGTAAGTTGAGGGTGGAAACGTCAATGTGAAAAAAATGGAAATATGCCCAACGGTATGTCCAACCCGTGAAGTACAACCCCGCACCGAGTAAGACCACGAAACTGGTGAGATTGGCAAATAGATTGGGTTCGTTAGGATCGGGGGGAGTGGAAACCACAGACTTTCTCCCAGCAGCATTCAATTCAATCATATTACCGGGCTGATGAGTACCATCAAAGCGATGAAAACGGCACTGAAAATTATTCCCCTGACCCTACTGGTTTCAGGTCTTGGACAAATCGGGTATGCTCAAACCACGATGAGCATACCCAGTGAAATTGCTCAAACAGCCAGCACACAAGCCCAATCGTTGCCAGTAGCGCTACCCAACTCTGCCTTGGTGTGGTCAAACCAGGGGGGTTCGATGAGTGGTCAATTGACGGCGCTGAGTGAGCAGGGGCTGACAATTTCTCTGGATAATGTCTCAGAAACTTTACCCCTGCGCCAAGTGAATCGGGTCGAGTTTCAGGGGGATGTGTGGATTCGCAATCGAGAGGGGCAAAGGGTGAGAAAGTTCCGAGGACTCAATCCCTCTACCCGGGGACAGCAAGTTTGGCGAGGAGTGCCGATTGCAGCGTTTCAAGTACAAAATCAGCAAACGGCGAGTCTGAGATTAGGAACTGTCTTAAGAGGTGAAGATTTACAAGATATTCTCTCGATTTCCAGAGATAGTGTCTATGTTGTGGATGCGATTGAATTTGACTCGTCGGGACAAACGATGACAATTAAAGCAACACCGATTGACCGTTAGTTGTAGAGGATGGGGTGCTATGCGACAAGTTCTATCAAGTTTTTTAGCCGTCAGTATTGGCTTAGTTCCTGTAACTGTGCCGTTGATGGTTCAACGCAGTGGGGCGCAAACACAGGATTTACAGGCAGATTTGGAAGCGCTTGTAGACCAAGCTTTACAGCAGATGGGGCAAGAACAACCCCAACAAGCCATAGAGACACTTCAGCAGGCTTTAGCCTTGGCGCGACAACTTCAAGTCAGAGAAATCGAAGCGGCTGTATTGCTGGGACTGGGGTTGAATTACGATAACATTGGTCAGCCTCAGCAAGCCTTAGACTACTACAACCAAGCCTTGTCCATTCACCGGGAAGTCGGCGATCACCCACAAGAAGCCACCACTCTCAACAATATCGGCTTGGTCTACAATCACATCGGGCAACCGCAAAAGGCATTAGACTACTTTAACCAAGCCTTGCCCATTAGTCGGGAAGTCAGTGATCGCTCCGGGGAAGCGGTCACACTCAATAATATCGGCTTGGTCTACGATGACATCGGACAACCACAAAAGGCATTAGACTACTACAACCAAGCCTTACCCATTAGCCAGGAAGCGGGCGATCGCCCACAAGAAGCCACCACACTCAATAATATCGGTGGTGTCTACGATGTTATCGGACAACCGCAAAAGGCATTAAACTACTACAACCAAGCCTTGTCCATTCACCGGAAAGTCGGTGATCACTTACGAGAAGCCACCACTCTCAATAATATCGGTACAGTCTACCGTGACATTGGGCAACCGCAAAAGGCATTAGACTACTTCAACCAAGCCTTGTCCATTAGCCGGGAAGTGGGCGACCGCTCCGGGGAAGCCAGCATTCTCAATAATATCGGTACAGTCTACCATGACATTGGGCAACCGCAAAAGGCATTAGACTACTTCAACCAAGCTTTGCTCATTAGCTGGGAGGTGGACGACCGTTTCCGGGAAGCGGTCACACTTAATAATATCGGCTTGGTCTACGATGCCATCGGGCAACCGCAAAAGGCATTAGAACACTTTAACCAAGCCTTGCCCATTCGCCAGGAGGTAGGCGATCATTCCGGGGAAGCGGTCACATTCAATAATATCGGTGCGGTCTACAATGACATCGGGCAACCACAAAAGGCATTAGAATACTACAACCAAGCTTTGCCGATTAGCCGGGAAGTGAGTGACCGCCCACAAGAAGCCACCACTCTCAATAATATCGGTGCGGTCTACCGTGGCATCGGGCAACCACAAAAGGCATTGGAATACTACAACCAAGCCTTGCCGATTAGCCAGGAAGTGGGCTTGCGCTCCCAACAAGCCACCACTCTCCATAATATTGGTGGGGTCTACGAGGACATCGGAAAACCGCAAAAGGCACTAGAATACTACAACCAAGCCTTGCCGATTAGCAGAGAAGTGGGCTTGCGCTCCCAACAAGCTACCACACTCAATAATATCGGTGGGGTCTATGATGACATTGGACAACCGCAAAAAGCATTAGAATACTACAACCAAGCCTTGTCCATTCGCCGGGAAGTGGACGACCGCTCCGGGGAAGCAGTCACACTTAATAATATCGGTGCGGTCTACGATGACATCGGACAACCACAAAAGGCATTGGAATACTACAACCAAGCCTTGCCGATTAGCCAGGAAGTGGACTTCCGCTCCGGTGAAGCCACCATTTTCTATAATATCGGTGAGATCTACAATATCATCGGACAACCGCAGCAGGCGATAAAAAACCTCAAGCAATCTGTCACTATTACCTTAGAAATGCGTCGGGGTTTGCGGCGAGAAAATCGACAGTCATTTTTACAAAATAACCGAGAACGTGCCACGGCTCTAACTAACCTTTTGATTGACCAAAATAAACCCGAACAAGCCTTTAAATGGATTAACCTTTACAGCACCGCCCAACTCGCTGACTACACCCGCCTGATTGATGCCCAAGTTAGTAATAGCCAAACCCAACAAGCCCTTGACCAGTGGAATCAAAAAAAGCAGCGATTAGAATTCCTACGCCAGCAATTACAAGAAAAATTTTCTGAGGAACGCTCTCGCCAATTTCGGGAATTAGAGGCACAGGTAAACCAAGAAGCTGAAGAAATCTCTCGCCAGTATCCCGAAGTTGCCGAACTCCTAGAAACGACTCCCGATGATATTGACAAACTCCAAGCCAGGATTCCTGATGGTACAGTGGTCATTCAGCCAGTGCTATTGTCTAATAGCATCGCTGTCTTTATCTTCACCAAAAACCAACCCATCGCCGTTAAAAAAGTCCCTGTAGAACCTGATAAATTAGATACCCTAATCACTGACTACCGAGAGATATTACAAGACCGCAAAAAACCGGGCTACCGCCGTATCGGGGGTGAACTCTATGAATTGTTAATTGACCCCATTGAAGACCAAATCCAGGCATTCTCTCCTAGCCAACTCGCCATCATCGCCACAAACAAACTGCGCTACATTCCCTTTGAAACCCTCTACGACCGAGACACAGGCAAATTCTTAATTGAAAACTATCCCATCAACTACTTTACTCGCTTAAGTGTTAATTCCCTGCAACTGGCAGACACCAGAAATTCTCTACAGGGTAGGGCGTTAGGATTAGGTAATCCCCGCCCAGAAGCCCCCTATCATTTACCCGGTGCGGAAGCGGAAATCAAAAACCTGCCCAACCTCCTACCTGGAAGTGAAATCTACCTCGGTAACGAAGCTACTTTGGAAACCTTCAAACTCCAAGCCCCCCGTTTCCAAGTTCTCCACCTCGCCACTCACGGCTGTTTTGAAACGGAAGGTTGCTGTCTGGGGGAAGAGGAAGACTGTAGTGATGTGCGCCGCATCGATATGGAACCCAATACTCTCCTGTTTGCCAATGAATCCTTCAACATTGCCAATGCAGCGCGATTGGGAATGCAAAATACCGAACTTCTTGTCCTCAGCGCTTGTCAAACGGCTCTGCGAGAAGAGTCAGACGGGCGGGAAATTGCAGGTATCGCTTACTTATTTGAACGGGCAGGTGCCAAGGCAGTGATGGCAAGTCTGTGGAATGCAGAGGATGAGACAACATCGGAAATTATGAGTCAGTTTTATCGAAATATCAATCAGGGTATGAGCAAAGGAGAAGCCCTGCGTCAAGCCAAACTCCAGCAGGTTGAGCGCCATCCCTTCTATTGGTCACCCTTTATCTTAATCGGTAATGCCCAATAAAATACCAAATAGCCCCTTTTGTGACAAAGGGCGGGTTTTGTTGAGAGGTGATATCAAGTCCGCCTTTGTAACCCCTTTTATACCTTGGGTACTTTTACTGTTGCCAGATGAACTGTTGCCTGTTGCCTTATCTCGACCATAATGGAGATGGTTAACCCGGATTTAGTATAGCCTGTTGGGTTTCGCTGTCGCTCTACCCAACCTACAGGAACTCAAAGACCGCAAGTATGACAAATGACAAATGACAAATGACAAATGACGATTCCCACCGTTCACATTAATTATCCCCACCTACTTACTGACAATTCCTGACCACTGCACATTTTTTTGTTGAGTACGACGATAGGAGAAAAAATACTCCGGTTGCTGATAGGTACAGTGAGGCGCGATCGCGACTTGTTCATCCTGGAAGCCGAGTTGTTCGAGTTGTATAGCGTTTACCCGCCGTACATCTAACCGGACTCGTCCTGGATGGGGGTCATCGAAAATGGGGGAGTCGGACAGTTGCTGTAATTGCGGCAAAATTGATTCAGTATTTGTTTGATCCGTCAGGATAATACTAGAACCGACTTCTATGGCGACGGTTTCCGAAACTTGATACACTTCTGGCGCGATCGCAGGTCCCATGGCAACCCTCAGATTGTCTAGGCGGCTACCAGTTTCGAGGAATCGTGCGATCGTATTTGGCACAATTCGAGCCGCTGTTCCTCGCCATCCCGCATGAATAGCTGCGACTTGTCCCGTTTGTTCATCCCCAATCAATACAGGTGTACAATCAGCCGTACAAACCCATACCGCTTGCTGGGATTTTTCTGTGAGGATACCATCAGCCTTTGGCTTTTCAGGTGTCTGAGTCTCTTGTTGACTGGCTGAACTGACAATTTCCGAGGGGGTCAAGACAGTATTGCCATGGACTTGACGTACCCGATAAACATCCGCTTCAGGCTGCAAGACTTCAACGATTTGGTCAGGGGGACGGGGTGAAAACGCCGAGGTGAAAAAGCCGTGATGCCAAGGTTTGAGAAGGCTACAGGTTAGATAGGGTAAGTTATCCCACGTTTGCCAGTGCCACGTATGCATTGATTTTTCTTCATGATTCATGGTTTATCATCTGCTGTGTCAAAAAGAGCGAAGCACAGGAGTACAATAAACTAGCTTACTCACCTTTACGCTGTAGTGGTACTTGATCAACACGCTCTGGAAATAGCCCTGCAAACCGTCACACCACAGCTATCCCACGCCGGACTCCCCGGACTTCAAGACATCAGGGATTGTCCCATCTATTTATTTGACAGCCTATCCTCTACTAATCAAACCCTCTGGGAATTGCTGGATAGAGGCACAACATTACCTACCGTTGTTATCGCGGCTCAACAAACCGCCGGACGAGGACAGTGGGGACGGCAATGGCAATCGGAGCAGGGTGGGCTATACTTATCGTTGGCTTTAACCACGAATGTGGAAGCATCCAATAGCGCCCAGCTAACGATGTGCAGCGCTTGGGGCATTGCTACAGCGTTGAGATGCTATGGTATTCCTGTCCTGATTAAGTGGCACAATGACCTGCTGTTGTTGGGCTATAAGTTGGGGGGGATTCTCACCGAAACTCGACTGTCTCAGGGGCAGATTACTAAAGCGGTGATTGGTGTAGGCATTAACTGGAGCAATCCTGTGCCAGAAACAGGGATTAATTTACAATCCTTTTTTGCGACTCAATCCATGAGTCCATCCGTAATCTCCCTGGAAATGTTAGCCGCAATCGTGATCCAGGGATTGCGATCGGGATACCACTACGGGTTAGAATCAGGCATTGATAATTTACGGTTGTCCTATCAAAGGTTACTGTTTCATCAGGGAGTCTCGATTCAGGTCAACGGACATCGTGGCATCGTTAAAGGCGTCACGTCAACGGGTGATCTAAGAGTTAGCGTAAACTCAGCACAGGCAATGGATACAAATGCTGATACCACCATCAGTCCCGAAATTCACCTCAAGCCCGGTACAATTAGTCTGGGCTATTCTCAAGATGTGCCTTGAATAAAGGGTAGGATGTTCACGAGAAGGTATCCGTAAAAATCCTTTTGTCTTCTGCCTTCTGCTATAAATTTCCTTAAATTGACTGAAAATTTTTACTCGATATTAGATTGAGAGTGAGCCATGAGGAGTGAGTCCCAAATGAATAAAGAAACCGTCGCCAATTCCACCCCAACGGGCGTATTTTATCGGTATCCCTGGCTGAAGCAGGGCATCAGTGTGATGGGAGGACTTGGTGTTCTCAGTAGTGGTTTAGTTGTTGCTCAAACCGATGCACCAATTGACACAGGCGCAGCCCCAGCCGCACCGCCTGCTCCTCCAGCGATTAAATTTACCCCGCCGCCCCCAGCACCTCCCGCCCAGCCTAAACCTGCGGCACCACAAGCTATTGTTGCACCACCAGCGCCAGCGCCAGCGCCTAAACCTGCCTACCGTCCCCCTGCTCCCCCAGCGCCTAAACCTGCGGCTCCTGCACCGGTTACGGTTAGTAAGCCTCCAGCCCCGGCTCCGGCTGCACCCACACCCAGAGTGGCAACACCTCCAGCGGCAAAACCGAGACTAAATGCGCCGAATTTATCCATTCCGGCTCCCGCTACCTTAGCCAAACCCCCAAAAGTTATTGTTAATCCTTCCCCGGCTCAGACAGCAACTCAAACCCCAGCCGCGCCGAATAATAGCTATATTGATTCGACGAACTACAGTCTGGGGGCAACACAGGGAACAGAAAAACCCACTGTGGTTGTGACTGAGCGGTCAACAGGGTGTCAAACCGTGTCGCGCAATGGACGACTGACAAGTGGAAGTTGTGGGGGTCAAGCGACGCCAACACGCCGAACGGCTAACGCCGGACAGGTTCAACCGCAACCACCTCAACCCCAAAGCGCAACAGCAGCGGGAACTCGACTCCCAACACCTCCAGTTGCGGTCAATGCCAGTGTGAGACGCCCAGTCCGGTCAGTTCAACGGGTTGCCACATCTCCTAATCCTGGGGGCAGGCAGTATACGCGCCGTCCTCCTGTCTCCTCTCTATCCCCAACGGCATCATCCAAAACCACGCCCACGGGTCTGACTTACTATAATTTCTCCAACCGACCCCAGGGACGTACTATCGTCGGTAATGCCAGCTTTATTTTCCCCTTAACCATTCCATCGGCAATTAGCTCAGCATTCGGGTGGCGCACCCATCCCATTACCGGGACATCTCGTTTCCATGCGGGTACAGATATTGCTGCCCCGACGGGGACACCCGTTTTGGCGGTGGCTCCGGGTGAGGTGGCTACGGCTGATTACTTAGGTGGCTACGGACTCACGGTAATTTTGCGCCATGAGGAAGGGACTCAAGAAAGCCGTTATGCTCACCTGTCAGAAATTTTTGTGCAACCGGGTGAATCGGTGGATCAGGGTAATGTGATTGGGCTGGTTGGTAGCACCGGATTTTCCACGGGTCCCCATCTCCACTTTGAATGGCGTCATCAAACCACCGATGGTTGGGTGGCGGTTGATGCTGGCGCTCATTTAGAATATGCTATGGCTCAACTGATTGAAGCGTTGCAGGTGGCACAGGCGATCGAGCAACCGGATTCTTAGAGATGGGGGAGAATTTCTCCTGTCACTAATCACCAATTCCCTTTTTTTCAATTGCCAATCTCCTGTTGGGGAAAGGGCGGGTTTTGAACAAAGGTTATCATTAATTCGGACAACGTAATCCCTAAACCCGCCCCTACAGATGAATAAAAGGGGGTTTATGCTTTCTCACCTCTCCAAGGGTGTCAATAACTGAGTGGGGGTTCGGGTTTTCAGTTAGACTTTGGCTTCTAGGGACTTGAGATATTCGGTATTGACACCGGATTCGCGGATTAGGGCAATTTTCCCTGTCCGGGCGACTTCTCGCAGTCCGAACTTGCTTAAAATCTGGACGATCGCGACCATTTTTCCAGGGTCTCCCACAACTTCAATGGTTAGGGAATCTTCGGCAATATCGACCACCCGCGCCCGGAATACTTGGGCAAGTTCAATAATCTCCGATCGCGTGGAACTGGTGCCGTTGACTTTGATCAACATTAATTCCCGTTCCACACAAGGAGTCGTGGTAATCTCTTGAACCTTGATCACATTGATCAACTTGTAGAGTTGCTTGGTGAGTTGCTCAATTGATCGCTCATCCCCAGGCACTACCATCGTAATTCGGGAAATCCCAACTTTTTCTGCCGGACCAACGGCGAGACTTTCAATATTGAAGCCGCGACGGGCAAATAAACCAGCGATGCGAGTTAAGACGCCAGCTTCATCTTCAACTAAAACTGAAAGGGTGTGTTTCATCAGCTAACACCAAAGTGGCACAAAGGCAATTGCCTCTTGCTTATGTATAATCGGGTCTTGGCTTGAGGCTTTTATATCTTACCGTGGTCTGAAAAAATAACAAGACTTAATTCATCTATTTTTTGACGTTAACCTCGGTGAACCCCAAACCCCGTCGTCGGGTATGGCAAAATTAAACGTAAAACCCAAGATTTCCATGACAGCAACCACTCCCTCCCTACCCACTCAATATGATCCCACCACGACCGAAGCCAAATGGCAGCAGTTTTGGGAAGAACAAGGTGTTTTTCAAGCTAACCCCGAACAAGATGGCGAACCCTATTCCATGGTGATTCCACCGCCCAATGTCACAGGTAGCCTGCACATGGGTCACGCCTTGGGACAAACCATTATGGATATCCTAGTTCGCTATAACCGAATGAAGGGGTTTAATACGCTGTGGGTTCCGGGAACTGACCATGCCAGTATTGCGGTGTCCACAATCTTAGATCGGCAACTCAAGGCTGAAGGCAAAACTCGTCAAGAGGTAGGACGGGAAACCTATCTAAATCGCGCTTGGCAATGGAAAGAAGAATCAGGGGGGTGGATTGTTAACCAATTGCGTCGCTTAGGCGTGTCGGTGGATTGGTCGCGGGAACGGTTCACCATGGACGAAGGCTTGTCTAATGCGGTGCTGGAAGCCTTTGTCCAACTCTATGACGCCGGACTGATTTACCGGGGTGAATATATGGTGAATTGGTGTCCCCAATCCCAGTCGGCGGTTTCGGATTTGGAGGTGGAAAATAAGGAGGTTAATGGTCATCTGTGGCATTTTCGTTATCCCCTGACTGAGGGAAATGGGTCAGTGGAAGTGGCGACAACTCGCCCGGAAACGATGCTGGGGGATACAGCAGTGGCGGTTAATCCCAAGGATGAACGCTATCAGCATTTAATTGGCAAAACCTTGACCTTGCCGATTATGGGGCGAGAGATTCCGGTGATTGGGGATGAGTTGGTTGACCCTAGTTTCGGGACAGGCTGTGTCAAAGTTACACCTGCCCATGATCCTAATGACTTTGAGATGGGTAAACGCCATGACCTGCCCTTCATTACTATTCTGAATAAAGATGGCACGCTGAATGAAAATGCGGGCGAGTTTCAAGGACAAGACCGATTTGTCGCCCGGAAAAATGTGGTGCAGCGCCTCGAGGCGGATGGATGTCTGGTGAAAGTTGAAGACTATCATCATACCGTTCCCTATAGCGATCGCGGCAAAGTCCCCGTTGAACCCCTATTATCCACCCAATGGTTCGTTAAGATTCGTCCCCTGGCGGATAAAGCCCTGGAATCGCTGGATCAGCATCACTCCCCCAATTTTGTCCCCGATCGCTGGACAAAAGTTTACCGAGACTGGTTAGTTAAGTTAGAAGACTGGTGTATTTCGCGCCAACTCTGGTGGGGACATCAAATTCCCGCTTGGTATGCGGTTAGTGAAACCGGAGGCGAAATTACCGATAATACTCCCTTTATCGTGGCTCACAGTGAAGCCGAAGCCTTAGAAAAAGCAAAATCACAATTTGGTGAATCTGTCAAGCTCATTCAAGACCCCGATGTTCTCGACACTTGGTTTTCCTCCGGCTTGTGGCCCTTCTCCACCATGGGCTGGCCCCAACAGACAAAGGATTTAGAGACGTACTATCCTACTACTGTATTGGTTACAGGCTTTGATATCATCTTTTTCTGGGTTGCCCGGATGACGATGATGGGTGGGTATTTTACTGATCAAATGCCATTCCAAACCGTTTACATCCACGGCTTAGTCCGGGATGAAAATAACAAAAAGATGTCCAAGTCAGCCAATAATGGCATTGATCCGCTGCTTTTGATCGAGAAATATGGAACCGATGCGCTACGCTATACCTTAATCCGGGAAGTCGCAGGTGCGGGTCAAGATATTCGTTTAGAGTATAATCGCCAAACCGATGAATCGGCATCCGTAGAAGCCTCGCGCAACTTTGCCAATAAACTCTGGAATGCGGCGCGGTTTGTGATGATGAATCTGGATGGGAAATCGCCCCAAGTCTTGGGTTCGCCATTGGCACAGGAACGGGATACATTAGAATTAAGCGATCGCTGGATTCTCTCCCGCTTTTATCAAGTTGTTACTCAAACCCGTCAGGATATCGATCATTACGGTTTAGGAGAAGCCGCCAAGGGACTCTATGACTTTATCTGGGGTGACTTTTGTGACTGGTATATTGAACTGGTCAAACAACGGTTACGCCAGCAGGGAACCCAATCGCGGCAAATCGCCCAGCAAACCCTGGCATACATCCTCGATGGTATCCTGAAACTGTTGCATCCGTTTATGCCGCACATTACCGAAGAAATCTGGCATACTTTGACGCAAAAGACAGACGAGTGTTTAGCGTTACAACCCTATCCCGCGCTACCCGACTCGGAAACCGAACCGGGTGTATTTCCTATCAATCAAGATCTAGAAAAGCAGTTCGAGTTACTCATTGGTGCAATCCGCACCATCCGCAACCTGCGTGCAGAAGCGGGTGTGAAACCGAAGACAAAAGCCCCCGTGATTTTGCAAAGTGAAAATCCGGATGAACGAGAGATTTTACAGAAGGGTGAATCTTATCTACAAGACTTAGGCAAAGTTGATACCTTGACGATTGTGCCAGCCTTAACCGAAGAATTGAAAAACACGATGGCAGGTGTAACGGGTACGGTTCAAGTGATTATTCCTCTAGCGGGTTTAGTTGATGTTGAAACACTTCGCGCTAAGTTAGAAAAAGATCTCAGTAAAATCGATGCTGAAGTCAAATCTCTGTCGAGTCGTTTGGCGAATCCAAACTTTGTCAATAAAGCCCCCGCCCCTATTGTCCAGGGTGCTAAGGATGCATTGAGTGAGTCTATGCATCAAGCCGAAATTTTGCGCGATCGCCTCAAGCGACTTTGAAAAAGATGATACATTATTCCTTCGTGAAAATCAATTCCTTGCTCATTAACGACCAACAACTAACAGGCTATGCTACATCTGGGTGAAGTGCAAAAAAATGACAAAGACGGCAGCATTGAACTCGAATTGCTAGCTCGTCAAGAATCGGATGATTGCTGGGCAGTCATTAATCCACCAGAAAGCATTTCGCTGGATGGTGCGAACGCCTTTCATCAAGGATCGTTAGTGTTGGTAGATATTTCTGACAATCAAGAGGTTCTGGATATTCAATCTGCCAAGGAGTGGGTATTAAACTTCGTCCACCGATATCTAACTATCGGAATTACGCCCATGTTCTTACAGGAAGAAGTGACCCGCACCGAACAATGGCGACAAGATTTGACGTTACAAAGTCAAGATTTAACTCGTCAGCGTGCTGAAATGGAAGCCCGTCGCGAAAATATTCAAGCCTTGGAAATTGAGTTAAAACTCCAACAGCAACAAATGGAGGAACGGGAAGCCAAGTTACAGGATCAATTAGAAAAGTATAATATTACTCTTCCGGATGAAGAAGATGAGGGAGATAAGGGAGATAAGGGAGATGAGGGAGATGAGGGAGATGAGGGAGATGGGTGAAGCAGGGACGTTCCGATGAAACATCTTTTGTAGGGGCGGGTTTTAATACTAACGTTTGAAATGGTGCGTTACGCTTCGCTAACGCACCCTACACCCGCCCCAACCTAACCGTTCAATTATGCATAAAGACGAATGACAAATGACCAATGACTAATGACTAATGACTAATGACTAATGACTAATGACTAATGACGACAAATTACCAATCCCCGAACTCAGGATTATTTGGATTATCAGGATTCTGATCTGACATAAACCCTGAACGATGACGATTTGCCGCTACAGTAAAGTCATCCTCAATATAAAATGTCACCTGCACCGGACCATATTCTTCCTCAATCATGCCCTTAATTCGTTCCACCAGTAAAGAAGTGACGCCAGCAAATTCAGGATGGATGATCAGGTGCATTTGAATATACACATAACGCCCGACAACGCCTCGTGATTGAATATGATAACAGTGAGTAATTCCGCCAACTTGATGAGCAATTTGCGCTAGAATTTCGGGAGCGATCGCGGTTTGCTCAACCAGTAGGGGAAATTGCCAGTTGATCACTTGCCAGCAATTCCTCACCGCCACGGGAACCAGGACAATGGCTAGCACTACATCCAGCCAAACCCAACCCGCCTCGACGCCCAAAAGTCCTAGGAGTACAACCAGAGTCAGGCAAACATCTAACAACAGTTGTCGAGCATTAAACCCTAAGGCAGCGCTTCTCAGTTGTTTCCCTTGATACCGTCCAACTAATGCCAATCCTAAACTGGTAATGATCACAACGGCGAGTAATTGAATCAGGGGTAAACTTACTCGCACCGGAAACGTCAACCACTCATCTGAGGGTTGGTTCAATAATTGTTGCGCTGACATTCCCCAGACATTTAATCCGGTAAACCCCAGAAAGCCAATCAGTAAGAATAGGATCAGGGTTTCCCACTTACCATGACCATACACCGATCGCCGGATGGGATGCTCATGGGCGATTAGCTTATATAAACTCAGCAGGGTACTGAAGCTAACCAATAACGTCTGCATCGATTCTGCCATAAGACTTAGCGATCGCGTCGCCCAAGCCGCAGAAACTTTAACCGATAATATAAATAAGGTTAGCCAAAGCGTTGTAAATAATATCAGACGACTCGTCTGAATACGATGTGATCCTTCAGTCATGTGTCAGAAGGTAGTGAACCCAACAGGGGCAACTACCCAATAGTAAGCCCAATCTGTGCCTTCTTTCGCCAAGATTGCCAGAGATGGGGAAGCAGGGGAAGCAGGGGGAGCAGGGGGAGCAGGGGGAGCAGGGGGAGCGCTATAGAACGTCTATTGTATTCAGCAAGCCCTATGTAGGGGCGGGTTTTACCACTAACATTTTGATTTCACCCGGATATAACTAAACCCGCCCCGACCTAACCATTCAATTATCACAAATGACAAATGACAAATGACAAATGACAAATGACAAATGACAAATGACAAATGACAAATGACAAATGACAAATGACAAATGACAAATGACAAATGACAAATGACAAAGTATGCTACATCCTAGTCAATCCCTAAAATCATTCCTAGCTAATGTTGCCGGAAACCTGCCTCTGAGAACCGTTATTATTGTTCAGTTTGTCCTGCAAATTGTCGGAACGGTGGGATCAGTCGGATATCTTTCCTATCGTAATAATCAAAAGACAGTTGACAACTTAGCCTATCAGTTAATCGATGAGGTGGACGAGCGTGTTGAGCAAAATGTGTCTGATTATCTGGAAAATCCTCACCAGGTAACTCAAAATCTTGCTGCTGCTATTCGGACTGGGGTTATAGACTGGAAAAATTTTCCGGGTTTAGAACGCTACTTCGCCCAACAACTGCAAATTTATGACACGGTTAGTAGTGTGGCAATTGCTACTGAAGAACGAGAATTTTTGGCTGTGGCAAAATCATTGGCGAGTGATTCTTTAATAATTCGTGTTCTTGATAAATCGACCAACTATGCTTTTCACAAGTATACTGCCAATCTTCAGGGAACGCGACTAAAACGAATCAAGGGTATGACTGACTATGATCCTCACAATGATCCAGCGGAGGGTGAGGCTTGGTATCCAGCGACAAAGCAAGCAGGTAAAGGAATTTGGCGTCCGGTTGTTAGTCTATCCCAGGGCGTTAATCAACCTCTATTAATGATGGTTAACTTTTTACCGTTTAATGACTCAGAGGGAGATTTTCAAGGGGTTGTGGCAGCTACCCTTTTTGTGCCTGAGTTGGCTGAGTTTCTAGAGAGTGTGGAGGTGGGACAAACGGGTCAAGTTTTCATTGTCAATCAAAAAGGAGAAATTGTTGCTAGTTCGACTGGCGAAATCCCGTTTAAGCCAGATTTAGAGTCAGATTATCTCAAAAACTTAAATATTCAAGACTGGCGGCTACCTGCTAAAAATAGTAGGAATCCCCTGACTAAAGCCTCCGTCAATGTTCTCTTGAATCAGGTGAATCACTGGTCTGAAATTAAGCAGGATCAAACGTTTAAGTTTACATTTAAGGACAATCGCTATTTCCTACATATTAACCCAATTCAGGAGCAATCGGGGTTGAACTGGTTCATTGTCACTGTTGTTCCTGAATCGGACTTTATGGCAGAGATTTATGCCAATACGCGCACCACGATCGGATTGTGTATTGCGGCATTAATCCTGTCTATTGTGCTGGGAATTATTACCGCTCGCTGGGTGACAAAACCGATTCTGAAGTTAAATAGAGCCGCTGACGCGATCGCGCGGGGAGAATGGCAGCAATCCTTACCAATTAACCGGGGGGATGAAGTTGGTCAACTGGCAAATTCTTTTAACATAATGGCGGCGCAATTACACCAGTATTTTACAGAACTGCAAACCTCCAATCAAGCCTTAAGCCAAAGTGAACATAACCTAACTCAAATTCTAGAAGCCATACCCGTCGGCATATCAGTTCATGATGTAACTGGACAATTGACCTATGCCAATCAAAAATCAAAAGAGTTACTAGAAATCGAGACATTACCCGACGCCAAAATCGAGGACTTAGCTATAACCTATCAGATTTATCAGAGCGACACCCAGCAGTTGTATCCGGTGGAAAATCTGCCTGTGGTTCGCGCTCTTAATCGGGAACAAACGATAGTGGATGATCTGGAAATTCATCAACGGAATCAGATTATTCCCGTGGAAGCTTATGCGACGCCCTTATTCGATGAAATGGGGACACTTATTGGCGCAATTGTCGCCTTTTTTGATATCACCGAACGCAAACGAGCCGAGGCACTCCAACAGAATTACCATCGGACTCTAGAAGCCAACGTCGCTCAACGAACGGCTGAATTAAGGGACGCGAACGAACGATTAAAGCGAGAAATTGCTGGACGTCAGTTACTCAAAGGTAAGCTTTCTAGTTCTGAGCAGCAAATTCGGACGATTTTTGAAGCGATTAACGATATTGTTCTGATGATTGATGCTCAAAAAAATATCAACGTTGCACCGACAAAGCGAACCTACTTGTCCCCGGAAGACATTAACTTACTGAATGTCATTGTCGAGCAATTTTTTCAAGACCCAGAGGAACTTTGGTTCGCGCAAGTGGAACAGGTACTGAACACCCAGCAAACCCTTTATTTTGACTATCATTTAACCCTGGATAACCACGAGATGTGGTTTACTATCTCCATTGCGCCTTTGTCCGATCAGGCGGTAATTTGGGTAGCACGGGATATTAGCGATCGCAAACAGGTTGAAGACGCTCTTCGCACCAGTGAATACCTGTATCGCGCTATGGCTAGGAACTTCCCCAATGGAGCCATGTTCCTGTTTGACGATAACCTACGCTATCTGGTGGCGGATGGTCAGGCGTTGGCTCAAGCCGGACATCGTGGGGAAGCCTTGCATGGGAAAACCCTCTGGGAGGTTTTACCGCCAGACACTTGTGCCATAGTTGAGCCACTCTATCATGCCGCCTTAGCCGGAATTGAGCAGACTCAAGAAATTAGCCTCGGAGAATTCACCTATTTGTGTCAGAGTACGGCGGTGAGAAATGATGCAGGAACCATCATCGCCGGGATGGTTGTCACCCAGGATATCACCGATCGCAAGCAATTTGAACAAGCCTTAATCAGGAGCGAGAACCGCTTCCAAGAAATTGCCAGAACTGTGAGTCAATTCTTCTTTGTCCGCTCCGCCAGTTCCGGTCAGTTTCTCTACGTCAGTCCCGCCTACGAAACGATATGGGGACGTTCTTGTGAAAGTCTATATCAACACCCAGAATCCTGGATAGAGGCGGTACATCCAGAGGATCGTCCGTTGGTTCTCGATTCCCTTAGCCAACAGTTTCAAGGACATTCGGTAAAGCGGGAGTATCGGATTATTCGACCTGATGGTGAACAACGCTGGATTACTGCTGATATTTCGGTGGTGCGAGATGAAACGGGAGAACTGTTGCGGTTTGTTGGCTTGGTTGAAGATATTACCGAACGCAAACAAGCCGAGTTAGAACTCCAATCGACTAAAGAACGCCTGCAATATCTGCTCACGGCGAGTCCTGCGGTTATTTTTAGTTCTCAAATCGAAGGCGATTACTCCGCCACGTTTATGAGTGAAAATGCCAGTACAATTCTTGGCTATGATGCTGAGAACTTTATCGACAATGCTCCGTTTTGGTGGGAGCGAGTTCACCCAGAGGATAGGACGGTGATAAACGAGGTAATACCACAACTATTTGCTCAGGGATATTGTACCTACGAATACCGCTTTCACCATGGGGATGGCACGTATCACTGGCTCACCACTCAACTGCGTTTGATTCGGGATGAAATGGGGACACCCCTGGAATGTGTGGGGTATTTAATTGATATCACTGAACGCAAACGAGCTGAGGAAGCTTTACGAGAGCGGGAGGAAGAGTATCGTCGCATTGTCGAAACCGCTGATGAGGGAATTTGGAGTATCGACATGGACGGAAATACGATATTTGTTAATCCGAAAATGGCGCAAATGTTGGGGTATTCAGTGGAGCAGATGCTGGAACAACCTATGTTTGCTTTTATGGATGAAGCGGGGAAAGCTATGGCTACCCGAAATTTAGAGCGTCGCCGTCAGGGAATTCATGAAAAGCATGAATTTAAGTTTCGCCGCCGTGATGGTTCGGAGTTGTGGACGTTAATCGCCTCAACTCCGATTTGTGATGCATCGGGACAAGCGACAGGAGTCTTGGGGATGATTACTGATATTACTGAACGCAAACAAGCTGAAGACGCCCTACGCTATAGTGAACAACTCTACCGTACTATGGCAAAACATTTCCCCAATGGGGCAATTTTCTTGTTTGATCAGGAGCTGCGGTATTTAGTGGCAGATGGTCAAGGATTAGGTCGCTCAGGCTCAGGATATAGTCGGGATGTCTTAGAAGGAAAAACGATTTGGGAAGCGTTATCTGAGCAAGAATGTGCGGTAGTTGAACCCCTGTATCGTGACGCTTTAGCCGGGATAGAAAAAACCCTGGAAATACCCTATCGAAATCGGACTCAACTGCTGCAAATTCGGGCGGTGCGAGATGAGGCGGGAGAGATTATTGCTGGGATGGTTGTCGCCCAGGATATCACGGAACGGAAGCAAACGGAGGAAGCCTTACGAGAAAGCGAAGCGTTTTTACGCAGTATTTACGAAGGCATTGAAGCGGCTGTCTTTATCGTTGACGTTCTGGAAAACGGTGAGTTTCGCTATGTTAGCATTAATCCCACCCATGAACGGATGTCTGGTCTTCGCAACTCAGAAATAAAAGGGAAAACGCCACATGAGGTATTAACACCAGACATTGCCGAGGCGGTGTGCCAACGGTATCGTCGCTGTCTGGCGGCGGGAGAGAAAATTACCTATGAACATTCGCTACAGATTAACGGAAAAGACTCTTGGTGGATTAGTAGTTTAACCCCCCTAAAAGATAGAAAATCCCGCATTTATCGATTAATTGGCACAAGCTTTAATATTAGCGATCGCAAACAGATTGAACTCCAACTCAAGGAAAATCAACGGTTTATCGAAAAAATCATTAATGCTTCGCCGCAACTGCTTTACTTATTTGACCCAACAGCAGGAACCGATCTCTATATTAATCGACAATCTCTGGATATATTGGGTTACACTCCCGAGGAAATTATACGGCGGGGAATGGAATTTTTCCTAAATGTCCTCCATCCCGATGATTTGCCGTTAATTGAGCGGAATATAAACTTTTGGCAAACGGCATCAGATAGCGATGTTTTAACCACTGAGAGTCGATTTCGTCACAACGATGGATCATGGCGCTGGTTATTGTCAAAGGAAGTTGTATTTGAACGGGATGAAAATAACCGGGTGATTAGGATTTTGGGAACATCTCAGGATATCACCGAACTCAAAGAAGCCGAAGATGCCTTGCGACGGTATGAACGGATTGTGTCATCAACAACCGATGCCATTTCCTTGGTGGATAGCAATTACACCTATAAAATTGTCAATCAAGCCTATCTGGATTGGAATCAAAAACAATATAACGAAATTGTTGGTCATTCGGTGAGTGACTTGCTGGGAGAGGACGTGTTTGTACAGGTAATTAAACCCAATTTAGATCGCTGTCTGGCGGGGGAAACCATAAACTATCAAGAGTGGTTTGATTATCCGGGGGGAAAACACGAATTTATCAGCGTCACCTATATCCCTTATCTGGATGCTAATCAGCGAATTTCCGGCGTTGTCGTCAATTGTCGGAATCTCACGGAATTGAAACAGGTGGAAACTCAATTGCGGCAAACCAACCAGGAAATGCAAGCCATTTTTGATGCGTTTCCTGATATCCTGTTTCGGCTGGCGGCGGATGGCACGATTCTGGATTTTCGCACCAAAAACTATCAGGAGTTATATACCTCACCGGACTCATTTCTGCACCATAAAATTCAAGAGGTATTACCGACTGATGTAGGAGAAAAATTATATGCCGCGATTCAGCAGGTTTTAGCCACTGAATCCCTGGTGAGTATCGAGTATTCTTTACCCCTATCTAATGGGGAACAATACTTCGAGGCGCGAATGGTTCCCCTGAATCAAACTGAAGTGATTGCCCTCACCCGGAATATTAGCGATCGCAAACAGGCTGAACTGGCTCTAGCCGCCTCTCAAGCGCGATTTGCCGGGATTCTAGAAATTGCCAAAGATGGGATTATTTCCGTCGATAGTGAACAACGGATTATCCTATTCAATCAGGGTGCCGAACAAATGTTTGGCTACAAGGCAGATCAAGTATTAGGTCAACCTCTGGATTTACTATTACCCCCTCGCGCCGCTACAATTCACCGCCAACATGTTACTAATTTTGCCGAATCTGCGGGTAAAGCCCGACAAATGGGAGAACGGAATGAACTGTTTGGTCGCCGCCAGGATGGGACAGAGTTTCCTATGGAAGCCTCAATTTCTAAACTGGACATCAATGGCGAAATTATCTGTACCGCCATTCTCCGAGACATTAGCGATCGCAAACAAGCTGAACTGGCGTTGAGTCAGCAAAAAGAAATTCTCCAGGCAATTTTTGATGCGCTTCCGGTTATGTTGTGTTTCGTAAATGACCGGAGTAAGGTGCAATTAATCAACCCGGCATTTGAGCAAACATTGGGGTGGTCACTGGCAGAAATTCAAAACATTGATAATATTATAGCCGAGCTTTATCCTAATCCAGAGTATTGCGCCTCCGTGTTAGAATTTGTCTTAAAAGCAGATGGAACGTGGCGAGACTTTCAGACTCGAATCCGCACGGGCGAAATAATAGACACCACTTGGGCAAATATTCGCCTACCCGATGGGTCTATTTTGGGAATTGGTAAAGATATTACCGATCGCAAAAAAGCAGAATTAGCGCTACAAGAACGAGAATACCGATTGCGTACTCTAGCCGATAATCTGCCCAATGGTTTAATTTATCAACTCGTTAGAGAACCTAATGGCACGTTTCACTTCTCCTACATCACCGCCGGGATTGAACGATTAGTCGGCATTAAACCAGAGGTAATTATCCAGGATGCTAGTGTTTTGTTTAACCTAATTGTTGACGAAGATCGTCAGCTAAATTACCAACGTAATGAAGAATCCTGGCGTAATCTTTCGATTTATGAGATGCAGATGCGGAAGCGAACACCTAGCGGTGATATTCAATGGTCTTATGTACGTTCTGCCCCCCGTCGTTTAGCCGATGGACGAACGATTTGGGATGGGATTGAAATTGATATAACTGAACTCAAGAAAACCGAGATCGAACTAGCCAAAGCCAAAGATGCCGCCGAAGCCGCCAATCGTGCCAAAAGTGCGTTCTTAGCCTCAATGAGTCATGAACTTCGCACGCCTCTAAATGGCATTTTAGGCTATGCTCAAATTCTTAAACCCAATCCTAACTTAACCCAAAAACAAAAGGACGGAATTGAAATCATCCACCAGTGCGGCAAACATCTGCTCACCCTAATTAACGATATTTTAGACCTGTCGAAAGTGGAAGCCGGAAAACTAGAACTCTATCCCGAAGACTTTTATTTTCCCTCATTTATCGTCGGACTCTGTGAAATATTTCGCCTAAAAACCATTCAAAAAGACATTAGTTTTATCTACAATCCTCCCACACCCGTGCCACAAATAGTTCATGCAGATGAAAAGCGTCTCCGTCAAGTCTTAATGAACCTGCTTTCCAATGCCGTTAAATTTACGGATACAGGGAATGTCACGTTTACAGTCAGTATAATTAACCAAGAACAAAAGACAAATGACCAAAGACGAATGGCAAATAACCACATCCGCTTCCAGGTTGAAGATACCGGAATTGGCATGAATTCTGAAGACTTAGAGACAATTTTCTTACCCTTCGAGCAAGTGAGGGATAGTTCTCGTCACCATGAAGGAACCGGGTTAGGATTAGCAATTACTCAGAAACTCATCGCCTTGATGGGGAGTCAAATTCGGGTTGAAAGTCATCCTGGTGTAGGCAGTAAATTCTGGTTTGAGGTAGATTTACCGGAAGTCTCTTCTTCAGCCCAGTTTATTCCGGCAAAACCCCTGGATACAATTGTGGGGTATGCTGGTGCTAAATGTAAAATATTGATTGTAGATGATCGCTGGGAAAATTGTGCGGTTCTCCGGAGTGTTTTAGAACCCATTGGCTTTGAAATCCAAGAAGCCGCGAATGGACAAGAGGGAGTAGAAAAAGCTGCGGAATGGCAACCGGATTTGATTCTGGTTGATATTGTTATGCCTGTGATGAATGGACACCAAATGACGCAACACCTACGGCAATTGCCTGAGTTTAAAACGATGCCGATTATTGCCATTTCTGCTAATGCCTTTGCTAATAACCGCGTGGAGAGTTTAGAGGCTGGCTGTACAGATTTTCTCACCAAGCCAATTGCCACCGAAGAGTTGTTACAGAAAATTCAGGTGTATTTAGATATGTCATGGATTTATCAGGATAAAGCTGAACCCTCTAACTCGTATTTGGAATCAGGCGATCGCGTAATTCCGACGCAGGAGGAGTTAAGGGTTCTCTATGAAGCGGCGAGTATGGGGGATGTCGCTGGGGTTGAGGAGGAAACCATGCGACTGCAAGATATTAATCCAGATTATATTCCCTTTGCTCTTGAAGTGTTGGGAATGGCGGCTCAGTTTGACTATGAAAAAATTGTTAATTTATTGGAGAATTATTTTGGTGATTGGTGATTGGGATTTTGTCATTTATCATTCTCTAAGCAAGATCCCCGACTTCTGCAAGAATTCGGGGATCTGTCTGTGTACATCACTTACTTGAAAAGCGCTGTAAAATAGTACGTTATATCCTAGATAATTTTTCCCATGCAAGTTACCTTTGACCTTCCTGACGATGTAGCACAACGAGTTAACGCTCTGGAGAATTGCTTACCTCAAATTCTGGAACTGGGTTTACGAGAATTTGAGGCACACACTCATGTTGGTTTTTCGGGGATGGCTGAAGTCTTGGAATTCTTCGCAACTCTACCAACACCCGAAGAAATTATTGCCCTGCGCCCCTCTCCAGCTTTGCAAACTCAAATTCAAACCTTGTTGGAGAAAAATCGCACTGTCGGGTTAACACCTGATGAAGAAAAAATTTGGCAAAGTTATGAATATTTAGAACATTTGGTGCGAATGGCTAAGGCTAAAGCATTGCTGAGGTAGAGTGACAATTCGACTACTACGATTAAATCTTCGCGATCGCCTGCTTGAACGTCAACTGTTATGGCAAACTGGCAGGTTAAATTTACCGAATCGTTAAATGTAGGGGCGGGTTTAGGGATCAATGTTGATCGTCTGAGATAATTGAACAGACAAAACCCGCCCTCTTTACCTGATCGGCTTTTTGATAGATTTGGTATAGCGTTGAGCTAGATAAAAACGGCGACAGAGTAATCGGGAAACTGAAGATCGTCTCGTCGATGCTAGCCAAGTTAAATTTTGAGTGAAACTAGACTCCTTATCTACCCCATCCCGTGCCAAGCGAATAGAATGGCATTACCGGGCAAGGGAAACTAAGCTAAAATGTCACTCTATCCAAACTCTCAGTTACATCCAGATTCCCCAAACGAGTTGACGAACGTCTGGGGAGAGATTCAGAATTCTCAAGGATATGCACAAATTCTAGTTATTGATGATACGCCAGAGAATCTGAAACTGGTTTCGGATTTCTTGAGAGACGCAGGGTTTGAGGTGCGGATTGCTAAAAGTGGTGAGCAAGGGCTGAAACTCTTAGAGAAACTGAATCCCGATCTGATATTACTGGATGTGATGATGCCAGAAATGGATGGCTTTGAAACCTGTCGTCATCTGAAAGCCTGGGAGAAAACTAAACATATCCCTGTCATTTTTATGACAGCGGCGGTGGATACGTCGAATTGTGAGGCAAAAGTCAAAGGATTATCCTTAGGGGCGGTTGACTATATTAGTAAGCCGATTCAACTGGATGAGGTGTTAGCCCGGGTTAAAATTCACCTACATCTGAAATTGTTAACCCAGCAACTCCAGAACCAAAACACCCAGTTGCACCAAGAAATTCGCGATCGCAAACAAGCCGAAGCCGAGTTAGCCGAACATACGCAGCGCTTAGCCTTGCGTTCAGATATCGGATTTGCCTTGAGTCAGGAAAGTGAGTTATCTCCGATGCTGTGTCGCTGTACTCAAGCTTTTGTCCAACACCTTGATATCGCCTTTGCCCGAATTTGGACGCTGAATTCCCAAGACAATATCTTAGAGTTACAAGCCTCGGCGGGATTGTACACCCATATTAATGGCGCTCATGCTAGAGTCCCCGTGGGTGATTTAAAAATTGGTCGCATCGCTAGCCAACGCCAACCCCATCTCACCAATGATATCCTCAATGATTCGGAAATCAGTGATCCAGACTGGGCGCGACGGGAAGGAATGGTATCCTTTGCTGGTTATCCCCTGATCGTAAACAATGAACTGGTGGGGGTTATGGCAATGTTCGCCCGTCATCCCTTATCCCTATCGACTCTGCATACCCTCGCTTCCGTTGCAAATGAAATCGCGGTGGGAATTGAACGCCAGCAACTCGATCAAGCCCTGCAAGAGTCTCAGCGCTGGTTACAGGCAATTAATGATGCGAATCCCAATATTATCTACATTCATGACTGGGTAGAACAACGTAATATCTACGCGAACCGGGAAATCCATGAAATTTTAGGTTACACCCCCGCAGAAATCCAACAGATGGGGAATCAGGTTCTCTCTAGGCTGATGCACCCGGATGATTTTGCCATCCTCTCGGATCATGCACAACGCATCAAACACGCCAAAGTGGGAGAAGTCTTTGAGTTAGAGTACCGGATGCGCCACAAAAACGGGGAATGGCGTTGGTTATTTTGCAGAGAAACCGTGTTTAAACAGGATGCAGACGGGACAACCCGACAAACCCTGGGGACTGCGATTGATATGAGCGATCGCAAAACCGCAGCAGAAAACCTGCGCCTGTCTGAAGCCAGACTCACCGAAGCCCAGAAAATTGCATCTGTTGGTAGTTGGGAGTCTAATCGGCTGACGGGGGAGATTAGTTGGTCAACGGAACTGTTTCGGATTTATGGGCTTGAACCCAACCCAAACCCCCTCACGTATAAGCAACATCTGACTTGGATTCATCCCGATGATCGTCCTTTATTTATCCAACAGGTAAAAAACGCGATCAAGACTCCTCAATCCTATACCATTGAATATCGAATTATTCGTCCCGATGGTGAAATTCGCTATCTGGAAGGTCGAAGTAAACCTGTCCTGAATGCCCAAAATCAGGTGATTAAACTAATGGGAACCGTTCTGGATATAACAGAACGCAAGCAAGCCCAGATACTGCTGGAGGAACAAAATAATGTCTTGGAACGAATTGCTTCCGATGCGCCACTCCCGGATATTTTAGAAGCATTAGCCCGGTTCCTTGAGGAACAGTCTGGAAAACTGCGATCATCCTTTCTCTTATTAGATGAACAGGGGAAACTGCGCTTAGGTGCAGCACCGAGTTTACCGGATGCGTATAATCAAGCGGTCGATGGTGTGGAAATTGGTGATGGTGTGGGTTCCTGTGGTACAGCAGCGTATCGCAAAGAAACGGTTATTGTCACCGATATTGCGACTGATCCCTTATGGGCAGATTATAAAGACTTAGCCTTAGCCCATGGGTTGCGAGCCTGTTGGTCTGTCCCCATTTTATCCAGTAATGGCAGTATCTTAGGCACATTTGCCGGGTATTATCACCAACCGCAAACCGCCACAACTCTGGATCAAGACTTAATTGACCAAATTCTCTACCTTGCCAAAATTGCCATCGAACGGACGCGATCGCAAGCCGCCTTACGCCAAAGTGAAGAACGCTTACAACTGGCGTTAGATGCATCAGGAGATGGGTTATGGGATTGGAACATCAATACTGGAGAGGTTTATTTATCCCGTCACTGGTTCGATATGCTGGGCTATGAGTGTGATGAACTACCCGGACATGTCAGCACTTGGGAAAACCTGATCCATCCCGATGATAAACCGGGGGTGATGGAACTGTTGCAGGCGCATTTACGCGATCCCTCCATTCCCTACAAATTAGACTATCGACTGCTGACGAAATCTGGGGACTATAAATGGATTTCCAATTATGGGAAAGTCGTTGCTGATGATGAAAACGGTTTACCTGTGCGGATGACTGGAACTCACCGGGATATTAGCGATCGCAAACAAATCGAACTAGCATTGCAGGAATCAGAAACCCGGGAACGGGAAAAAGCCAAAGCGCTACAACAAACCCTGGCTGAATTAAAACGCACCCAAGCCCAACTGATCCAAACCGAAAAAATGTCCAGTTTAGGGCGCATGGTTGGGGGAGTCGCACATGAACTCAACAACCCCGCCAATTTTATCTATGGCAATATTACTTATGCTCGTGACTATTTCCAAGACCTATTAAAACTCGTACACCTGTATCAGCAAACCTATCCTCAACCCACCGCCGCAATTAAACAATTGAGTCAGGACATCGATTTAGAGTTTCTGGTCGAGGATTGGTCTAAGCTGATTAACTCTATGGAAATAGGGGTTCAACGCATCGAGCAAATTGTGCGATCGCTCAAAAGCTTTTCCAAATTAGATGAAGCTCAGTTAAAACAGGTTGATATTCATGAAGGCATTGAGAACACCCTGTTCATGTTACAGCATCGACTCCGGGCAGAAGGCAATCGCCCAGAAATTCAAGTGATTAAACACTATAGCCAACTTCCCAAAATTACCTGTTATGCCAGTCAGTTAAATCAAGTCTTTATCAATATCTTTGATAATGCGATTGAAGCCTTAAACTGTCAAGCCGAACCTCGATTGATTACCATCACCACTGAAGTCTCTAATAATAGAGAATCTGGAGGTACACAGAAGCGTGTAGAGACGTGCCATGGCGCGTCTAAAATTAGGGGAGATGAGGCGGTTAACTCAACAGTGAGTCAGGGCATGTTTCGCACAAATGTTATCATCAATAGCGAAACGAAAAATCCTAAACCCGTCCCGACAAACCAGGTTCCAGATCAGCCTAGCCTTGGGTCAAGACTCAACACTCAAAACTTCTCCCAATCCATTATTATTCGGATTCGCGATAACGGAATCGGCATGAGTAAAAATGTGCGTCAGCATATCTTTGACCCGTTTTTCACCACCAAACCAGTGGGAAGTGGCACAGGGTTAGGGTTAGCCATAAGTCACCAGATTATTGTCGAAAAACACCAAGGTAAAATTAGCTGTGTTTCTGATTTAGGCAAAGGCACAGAATTTATTATCGAAATTCCCGTTAATTTAAGTGAATCCAGGACATAATATCAAGCGCGATCGCCTCCCCAACCTCCCCTTTACATATAACAAACAAAATGTCAACCCTCCACGCGATCAAAACTCGGTCAGGGCGGGTTTGAAGTTGTAGGTTGGGTTGAGGAACGAAACCCAACTCATATCATATCCGGTTGAACATTCTGACTGTTCACGGGAAGTCTCGAAACCATGCCCGACAATCATTGCCAAGGGTCAAAACTCTCGCACTTGATCGGGGCGGGTTTAGTCACATCTAGGTGAGGAACGAAAGGGTAGTAGTGAAACCCGCCCCTACACGGTCTCTCACTCAAAACTATTGATACCATAAAGTAACAGATTTGAAATCATGGGAAAACTATCAAGAGTTCCCACCTACCTTCTGCCACCTGCCTCCCATGCCCAAATGGTTTAACATAGCCGGTCCGTGCAAAGCCGACATCCACTACATGATCTCGCCCCTAGCGCGACTCCCTAACCTAGACCGACTGATTGAGCAGCAGGGCTACTTTGTCATCCATGCGCCCCGGCAAACGGGCAAAACCACCGCGATGCTAGCCCTCGCCCAACAGTTAACCGCCAGCGAACAATACACCGCCGTCATGGTATCGGCAGAAGTTGGCGCCGCCTTTCCCCATGATCCAGGTGCCGCAGAAAACGCCATGCTGGGCAGTTGGCGCGAGAATGCTGAAGACTATTTACCCTGGGAACTCCATCCACCGGAATGGTTCCCCGCTGAAGCCGGACAGCGTATCCAAGCGGCATTAAGGTTTTGGGCAAAAGTCTCCCCCCGTCCCCTTGTCCTGTTCATTGATGAAATTGATGCGTTGCAGGATGAAACCCTAATTTCAGTACTGCGTCAATTGGGTTCTGGGTATCCCAAGCGTCCCCAACGATTTCCTCACTCTCTAGCACTGATTGGGGTGCGGGATGTACGGGATTATAAAATCGCGTCTGGGGGGAGTAATCGCTTGAACACCTCAAGTCCCTTCAATATCAAGATTAAATCCTTAACCCTAAGCAACTTTACGGCAAAAGAAGTCGCCCAATTGTACGAGCAGCATACCAACGAAACCGGGCAGGTTTTTGAGCGTGAGGCAGTACAGCGAGCATTTGAATTAACTCAGGGTCAACCCTGGTTAGTCAATGCCTTAGCTAAAGAAATTGTGGAAGTCATTTTGCCTGATCCGCAACAGGTGATTACGGTGGATCATATCGAGCAAGCCAAGGAAATATTGATTCAACGGCAAGATACTCACCTGGATAGTTTAGCTAGTCTATTGCAAGAAGACCGGGTACGGGCGATTATTGAACCCATGCTCGTCGGTCGGGAGTTGGGGGATATTCCCAATGATGATGTACAATTCCTGATTGATTTGGGCTTTTGACATTCTGCGCTCTGAAGAGACGCAGATTCTCGCATCAGATTCGGCAGAGAAACCTTTGTCCGAATTCCGAATGGGCATTATCAAGATGCCTCTACTTGCTCAAACCTGCTATTTTTCAATACAGGCATTGCAGCT